>NZ_JBVAPG010000022.1:0-73818 GCF_055413685.1 Bradyrhizobium sp. LeoA1Lang
GAAAGGAAAAAATGGTCATTCGCATTGCGCTCGCCCGTAAGCTCCTGGTCCGCCTCAACGCCAAAGCACGCGAGGCGCGTGCCGCTTACGCCAATGCAACTTGACAATCCAGATAGTCGCTCATCCGACGCGCATTGCATGCGCGCCACCTTCTCCCACAAGGGGAGAAGGTATTTTTTAGGCCACCGTGAAGAACGGCAATGGCGCGCCGTCGGTTGGCTTCCACACCACCTTCACCTTCTGGCCGATCCTGATCTTGTCCAGGTCGCAGTCGACGATATTGGTCTGCAGCGACGGGCCTTCCTTCAGCGTGACATAGGCGATCGCATATGGACCGGTCGGCGACTTTCGCATCAGACTGTAGGTATAGACCGTCGCCTCGCCCGAACTCTCTTCCCACACCGTCTTGTCGGAGAAGCAGAACGGGCAGATCGAACGCGGGAAGTAATGCGGCTCGCCGCAGGCGGTGCAGCGCTTGATCAGGAACTTGCCTTGCTTGGCCGCTTCCCAGAACGGCGCGCTTTCCGGGTTCGTCACCGGCGCATTGTATTTCTTCGCTTCAGTCATCACACGCGCTCCAGAATGCAGGTCGAGGCGGCGTGGCGGACGCCGAGCAGGCCGCCGGTGCCATGCGCAATCGCAAGATCGCAATTGGGCACCTGCACCTTCGGATGCGCTTCGCCGCGCAATTGCCTGACAGCTTCGAGGATCTTGGTCATGCCGCCGCGGTTGACGGGATGGTTGCTGCAGAGCCCGCCGCCGTCGGTGTTGAACGGCAATTTGCCGACGCCGGAAATCAAATTGCCGTCGGCGACGAACTTGCCGCCCTCGCCTTTCTTGCAGAAGCCTAGGTCTTCGAGCTGCATCAGCACGGTGATGGTGAAGCTGTCGTAGATCGACGCATACTTGATATCCTTCGGCGTCACGCCCGCTTCCTCGAAGGCGCGCGGGCCGGACCACACGCCGGCCGAATAAGTGAGATCGAGATCCTTGCCGCCGCGCGGGCCCTTCATCGCTTCGCCATGGCCGATCAGGCGCACCAGCGGCTTCTTCAGGCTCCTGGCGATCTCGGGCGTGGTGACGATCATCGCGCCGCCGCCGTCGGTGACGACGCAGCAATCCATGCGATGCAGCGGATCGGAGATCATCGGCGAGTTCAGCACGTCCTCGACGGTGACGACTTCCTTCAGCATCGCGTGGGGGTTGTATTGCGCGTGATGGGACGCGGCGACCTTGATCCAGGCGAGCTGCTCGCTGGTGGTGCCGTAATCGTGCATGTGGCGCATGGCACACATACCGTAGGCGTTATGCGTGGTAGCCCCGTAGGCGGACTCGAAATCGGCCTCGGCGCCGGCGGCGCGCGGCGGCATCACCCCGGTGCGCGGCTTGCCGGCGAGCGTCACCAGCGCGATCGAACATTTGCCGGCGGCGATCGCCTGCGCGGCATGGCCGAGATGGATCAGATAGGAACAGCCGCCGGTCTCGGTGGAATCGACATGACGTACTTTGAGGCCGAGATAATCGACCATCGGCCAGAGCCCGCCGGGCGCGTCGCCGGCGAGGAAATAGCCGTCGATATCGTCCTTGGTCAGCCCCGCATCCTCGATCGCGCCCTTGGCGACCTCGGCATGGAGCTGCGCGGTGGATTTGTCGGGAGCATGCCGGGTGGGATGCTCATAGATGCCGGCAATGTAAGCCTTGCCTTTGATGGTCAACTCGTTCTCCGCTGGCGTTTCTAGTGCGAGCGTTTTTCTGGACCGTCAGGCAGGCCTTGGCAAGCGCGGAAATATTCCGTGCGGCGAGAGGGCAAACATCGAGGGAGACGCGGCACAGGATCGTAGGGTGGGCAAAGCGGAGCGTGCCCACCATCCACGTTCGGTGCAAGAAAGGTGGGCACGCTCCGCTTTGCCCACCCTACGGCAGTGCCCTACTCGGCTGCCATCTGGCGCGGGGCCGGCGGCGGGTTGGCCAGGTCGGCGGCGAGTTGGGCGTAGCGGGCTTTTGCGTCCTGCACCGCCTTTTCCTTCACCGGGCCGTAGCCGCGGATGCGGTCGGGCAGCGACAGCAATTCGACAGCGGTCTCGACCGTGGCCGGCGACAGGAGACCGAGCACCGTCGCGACGTCCTTCTCGTAGCCTGCGATCAAGTCGCGCTCGAGCTTGCGGTCGGCGCTGTAGCCGAAGATGTCGAGCGGTGTACCGCGCAGGAAACGCAGCCTGGCCAGCACGCGGAAGGCATTCAGCATCCACGGACCGAAGGCGCGCTTCTTCGGGCGGCCCTGGGCATCGACGCCGCGCGCCAAGATCGGTGGAGCGAGGTTGAAGTTGAACTTGAAATCGCCTTCGAACTGCTCGCGAAGCTGGTGCTCGAACCGGCCGTCGGTGTAGAGCCGCGCCACCTCATACTCGTCCTTGTAGGCGAGCAATTTGGCGTAGTTGATCGCAACCGCCCGCGGCAGTGCTTCGCCATAGCCGCCCTTGGTGGCGGCATCGCGCACCTGGTCGACCAGTTTGCGATAGCGTTTTGCCAATCTGCCATTCTGGTAGGCGGTGAGATGGGCGCTGCGGTGGGCGATGATCTCGTCCAGCGTCATGGCATCCAGCGTCTTCGGCACCACCGGCTCGTCCTGGTCCTTCATCATCTCGGCCAGCCGCGCCGGATCGGCGGCGGCAAGACGGCCGAGCTGGAAGGCGTCCTTGTTCATCTTGATCGAGACGCCGTTGACCTCGATCGCCTGCTCGATCGAAGCTGCCGACAGCGGCAGCAGGCCCTTCTGATAGGCGTAGCCCATCATCATGATGTTGGTGGCGATGCTGTCGCCAAGCAGGGCTTCAGCCGGCCTGGTGAAATCGAAGAAAGCGGAGTGCTGGCGCAGGGCGTTCTCCAGCACCGAGTTCACCTTGGGAACCTGGAAGTTGAAGTCGCGGTTGAGAATGAAATCCGCGGTCGGGATCACATGGCTGTTGATGATGCCGGCCGTGCGGCTGGGTTCGCAGAGCGTGATCGTCTCCTTCGACGCGGCGACCACCTCGTCGGCGGCCAGCACGAGATCGGCGGTGCCGGTGACGATGCGCGAACAGGTGACGTCGGCCGGATGATCGGACAAGCGGACGTGGCTCAGCACCGCCCCGCCCTTTTGCGCGAGGCCCGACATGTCCAGGATCATGCTGGCCTTGCCTTCGATATGCGCGGCCATGCCGAGCAGTGCGCCAATCGTCAGCACGCCGGTGCCGCCGACGCCGCCGACCGCGATATTATACGGACGCTCCAGCGATGGCCGGGTGGCCGGCTCTGGCAGGTCACCGATGGCGCCGAGATCCGGCGGCGCGCGGCGGCGCAGCTTGCCGCCATCGACGGTGACGAAGGACGGGCAAAAACCCTTCACGCACGAATAGTCCTTGTTGCAGGTCGACTGGTTGATGGTGCGCTTGCGGCCGAATTCGGTCTCCAGCGGCTCGACCGAGATGCAGTTCGACTGCACCGAGCAGTCGCCGCAGCCCTCGCAGACGGCGGGATTGATCAGAACGCGGCGCTGCGGGTCCTCCATCAGGCCGCGCTTGCGGCGGCGGCGTTTTTCAGCGGCGCAGGTCTGCACGAACACGATCGCGGAGGTGCCCTTGAACTCGCGGCACGCCTTCATGACGTTCTCGAGCTCGTCGCGATGAGCGAGCTTCACACCCGGCGCGATGGTGCTGGCCGGATAGGCGTCGGGATTTTCGGAGACGAGGTAGATCTCGCGGATGCCTTCGGCGTGGAGCTGGAAGGTGATCTGCTGCGGCGACAGGTCGCCGTCGTGGCGCTGGCCGCCGGTCATCGCGACCGCGTCGTTGTAGAGGATCTTGTAGGTGATGTTGGCCTTGGAAGCGATCGCCTGCCGGATCGCCAGAATGCCGGAATGGAAATAGGTGCCATCGCCGAGATTGGCGAAGATGTGGTTCTCGTTGGTGAACGGCGCGATGCCGACCCACGGCACGCCCTCCCCGCCCATATGGGTGAAGGTCTCGGTGTTGCGGTTCATCCACAGCGCCATGAAGTGACAGCCGATGCCGGCCATGGCACGGCTGCCTTCCGGCACCTTTGTTGACGTGTTGTGCGGGCAGCCCGAGCAGAAATACGGGACGCGGGCGATCGGGGATGTGGCCTGCATTTGCGTCGCCTGGCGGCCGTTGAACCAGTCGGCCTTGGCACGCAGCATCTCGGCGATCTCTGGGTTGAGATTGAGCCGAAGCAGGCGCTCGGTCAGCGAGCTTGCGAGCGAGGCGACGCTGAGCTCGGCGGCGAAGGTCAGGAAGCGTTTCTCGTGCTCGTCCATCTTGCCGACGATGCGCGGGCGGACGTCGTCGCGCCAGTTGAACAGCTCCTGCTTGACCTGGTTCTCGACGATCTCGCGCCGTTCCTCGACGATGAAGATCTCCTCCAGGCCAACGGCAAAGTTACGCACGCCTTCCGGCTCGAGCGGCCAGGGCATGCCGATCTTGTAGAGGCGGATGCCGATCTTGGCGGCGATCTCCGGCGTAATGCCGAGCTCGCGCAGCGCCTGACGGATGTCCTCATAGCTCTTGCCGGACGCCATGATGCCGTAGCGCGCGTTCGGCGAATCCATGGTGATGCGGTTGACCTTGTTCGCACGGGCAAAGGCGATCGCCGCATAGCCCTTGTAGTCTTGCAGGCGCCGATCCTGGTCGAAGCGATCGTCCGGCCAGCGGATGTTCAGCCCGCCCGGCGGCAGCTCGAAATCGGTCGGGATCACGAACGGTGTCATCTCGTCGCTGAGGTCGATCTCGGCCGTGGTCTCGACCGTTTCCGTGATCACCTTCATGCCGACCCAGCAGCCGGAGTAGCGCGACATCGCGATGCCCAAGAGGCCCATCTCGATCATCTCATGGATGCTGGACGGATAGAGATAGGGCATCAGCGCCGAGATGAAGGCGTGGTCCGACTGGTGCGGGACGGTGGAGGATTTGGCGCCATGGTCGTCGCCGGCGAGACACAGCACGCCGCCATGCTTGGCGGAGCCTGCCGCATTGCCGTGACGGAACACGTCGCCGCAGCGGTCGACGCCGGGGCCCTTGCCGTACCAGATGCCGACCACGCCGTCGTAGTTGGCGCCGGGCGAGAGGTGGAGCTGCTGCGAGCCCCAAATCGCGGTGGCAGCCAGGTCCTCGTTCACGCCGGGCTGGAACTTGATCTTGTACTGCTCGAGGTGATGCTTGGCCGCGAAGAGCTGCTGGTCGTAGCCACCAAGCGGGGAGCCGCGGTAGCCGGAGATGAAGCCCGCGGTGTTGAGGCCGGCCGCGCGGTCGCGGCGGATCTGCGCCATCGGCAGGCGGACCAGGGCCTGGATGCCGGTCAGGAAGATATGGCCGGTGCCCTGGGTATACTTCTGGTCGAGACTGATCGGACCCTGGTTGATTCCCATCTAAGCCCTCGTATTCCTGGTCGGGACGACTGATTTTAGCTAGTCATCCAAGCGCTTTAGAACCAGTCTATGTCGGTTTTCGAAGGCCGCGCAGCACAATTCTGTGCGCAGGCGCCTCGCTTTCGAAGTTCGCAATTTCGTGCCTGGAATGATCGGGTTTGTTTTCGCTTCGTGCGTCGGAGGGGTGTTGCGCGAAACGCCGTTGGGTCCCTGGAGGAGCGGCGGCGCGCAGGTGGATGCGGCGACGGCGTCAGGTGGCCGCGCGATTCTCGTTTGCGCGTTTTGTGCAGTGCGTTCTTCTCCGCGCGCGGGATCACGGGAACGTCGGGGAGCGTTGGCGAGTTGTAACCTAGGCTAACGGAGGAAACCCAATGGCAAACCAACCGAATGACCCTAATCGCAGCAATATGACCGAGGAAGAGATCCGCCATCAGGCGCGTCTCGACAATCTGGACAATGAGTTGCAGCCGGATCCGGAGCTTGCCGAGGGCCCGGCCAGCGGAGCGAAGATCGCGATGTTCGCGATTGCGATCGCGGTGGTGCTTGGCGCAGTGTTCTATGGCCTGAACAACACGTCCGTTAACAATGCCGGCACGACGCCGCCGTCGCAGAGCGCGCAGAACCAGCCGGCCAACCCTGCATCTCCATCGACCATGCCGAAGGCCAACACCGACCCCGGCACGACCACCGGCGCGGCGACCAACCGCCCGACACCGCCGCAGTCTAATCCGACCGGCCAGGACGTCGACCATTCGGCCAAACCGGACAGCAACAAGTAAGAGGTATCGACACTCTCGCACGGCGGGCACCGATTGGCCCGCCGTGTTCTTGTTGAACCGCTACTTGAACATCTTGTTGAGCTCGCCGCCGGGATAGCCGTGGCCGAGCTCGGTGAAGGTCCCCTGCTCCGCCATCTCGCGTGCGGCTTTCATGAAGCCGGCCCAGGCGGCGCGCGCCAGCGAGCCGCCGACGCTGATGCGGCGCACGCCGAGGTCAGTGGCTTCCTGCAGCGACAGGCCGGAAGCGTTCAGGAGATTGACCGGCTTGGGATGCACGGCCTTCACGACCGCCGCGATCTCTTCCTTCGTCTTGATGCCGGGCGCATAGAGGCAATCGGCGCCGGCGGCGGAATAGCCTTGCAGCCGCTCAATGACGAGATTGAGATCGTTCCGTCCCCACAGGAAGGCTTCGCAGCGGCCGGTGAGCAGAACGCCGCTATCCTCGGCGTCGATCGCCTTGCGCGCCGCCTTGATGCGCTCGACCGCCAGGCTGGAATCGTACAGCGGCTCTGCCGCATCTCCAGTCGAGTCCTCGATCGAGAGCCCCGCGACACCCGTCCTGACGCCGCGGGCGACGTTGGTGGCGACCTTGTCCGGCTCGACGGCAAAGCCGCCTTCGAAATCGGCGTTGACGGGCAGATCGACGGCGGCGCAGAGCGCCGTCAGATGGTTGACGACATCATCAACCGTGACGCGGTTGTCGGCCTTGCCGATGGTCCAGGCAAAGCCGGCGCTGGTGGAGGCGAGCGCCTTGAAGCCGAGTTGCTGCAGTGCGCGGGCGCTGCCCACGTCAAAGGGATTGGGCAGGATGAAGCAACCGCTCTCGTGCAGCTTCCTGAACGCGGCGCGCTTCTCGGCAGTCGTGACCGGCATGTTTGCTCTCCTTTCGATGATTGGTGACACCAGACGTATCACGCGCTAGTGCGGCTCATGAACGGCACGGCTGTCCTTCGGCGCCTGCGCGCGATCGTTCATGCCGTAATCGCGGACCACGCTGGCGATCCTGATACGGTAGTCCTCAAAGATGACCGCGCGCCCCTTCGCCTGCGACCTGCGATGTTCCACCACATTGCGCCAGGCCTCGACGGCGGCTTCATTGCGGAAGAACGATATCGACAGGAACTTCCCTTTCTCGGTCAGGCTTTCGAAGCGCTCCACGGAAATGAAGCCGTCAATGGTCTCCAGGATCGGCCGCAACTCGGCGGCAAGATCGAAATATTGCTGCCGAAGTTCCGGCTTCGGCCAGACCTCGAAGATCACGGCGATCATCGGCACCTCCCTCGTTGCCCAAAGCGACAGCTTACAACGTAACAGGGCGCAAAAAAGTCCGCTCTTCGGCCAGGATGAATTTGTGTTCCTCGGCGAAATTGAAGTTGGCAATACCCTCCGCGTCGGCGCGCAGCCGTGCGCGATAGGCCTCATAGGCGGCAAGGCTTTCGAACGAGATCAGCGCAAAGGCGATGTTGTTGGTACCCTCATGCGGCATGAAGTAGCCGATGAGATCGCCCCCGCATCTCGGAATGATGGCGAGCCAGCGCCTGGAATATTCCTCGAATTGCGCGCGCTTGAACGGATCGAGCTGGTAGCGGATGAACACGGTGATGGTCATGGGCTGCTCCAAGTTCTCCACCGTCATTGCGAGCGCAGCAAAGCAAATCCATGCCACCACGAGCGGCCGGCATGGATTGCTTCGTCGCTGCGCTCCTCGCAATGACAGCTACGGTTTGGAGAATATCGCCTTGTCCGACACTAATGCTTCGGTTATGATCGAACTATGAAAGCTGGTCCCGACATTGCCATGGTCGCGTCGCTGGTCGGCGACCCCGCGCGCGCCAACATGCTCACCGCGCTTTTGAGCGGCCGGGCGCTTACCGCAAGCGAGCTTGCGCAGGAAGCGGGCATTACGCCGCAGACCGCGAGCTCGCATCTCTCCAAGCTCGAAACTGGCGGGCTGATCGAGCCGGAAAAGCAGGGTCGCCACCGCTATTACCGCCTCACCGGCACCGACGTCGCAGGTGTCCTGGAGGGGCTTGCGGGGCTTGCCGCGCGCGCCGGCCACATGCGCGTGCGCACCGGGCCGAAGGACCCCGCGCTCCGCCGCGCGCGGATCTGCTACGACCATCTCGCCGGCGACCTCGGCGTTCAAATGCTCGACAGCATGAAGAAGCAGCGATTGATCCGGCAGAGCAAGGATGCGATGGAGCTGACCGGCGAAGGCAAGCGCTTCATAGCGAAGGCGCTGCAGATCGACGCCGACGCGCTCATCCATCCCCGCCGCCCCGTGTGCAAGGCCTGCCTCGACTGGAGCGAGCGGCGGCATCATCTGGCGGGCACGCTGGGCGCTGCGCTCATGGAGCGCTTCACCGAGCTGAAATGGGCGGCGCGCGATTCGACACCGGGCAGCCGCGTGGTCAACTTTTCACGAAACGGCGAAAAGCGATTTGCAGCGCTATTCGGGACCGGCGAATAGCGGCGCGCGAGCGCAACGAAGAACTGGCGCCGTCATTGCTCCGTCATTTGCACCCGCAAATGACTGGCGAGTCCCAACGCTGGCGGCGAGTTTCTTCGCTCCGCGGTAAGAAGCAACCGCTCCGTTCACATCGCGTTCAGTCCTGAAAACTATGCTTCGCGACAAGTGATGCGGCGTCTGCGACACTCCAGCGTGGCGAATCACTGTGTCGCATTTGCGTGCGGCGAGAACTCAATGGGAGAACAAGAATGAAGTATCTTCTGGCGGCGGCTGTCGTTGCGGCTGGCATGGTCGCGAGCTTCAGCTCCGCTAACGCAGCGGGTGGTTGCGGCCCCGGCTTCCACCGCGGCCCGTATGGCGGTTGCCGGCCCAACGGCCGCGTTGTCGTCGTGCGGCCGGCGCCGCGGGTCGTGGTGGCGCCTCGCGTCTGCCCCCGCGGCTTCATTTGGCGCCATGGCCGCTGCCGGCCTTTCTAAACTTTCGTTAAAACGTAATCGAACAAAGCTCGGCCAATCAGATTGGCCGAGCAGAGCGGGCTAAACTTTAGTGGCCCAAACAATAATGGGCAGGGACTGCGGCTCGCGGTCCCTGCCCTTTTTTTTCGATCAGTGGTGGCGGAGATTCGGAAACCAAAGGCTTTCGGATTGATAGGCTTGGAGCTCCGACTCCCCGACCACGCAAGCTTTATGGCGGCCTGCTAGACCGGCCTCACCAGCGACGCCAGTGCCGACGGTGCCAGTGGCGGTGGCGGTGGCGCCAGCCCCGGTGAGGATGCCCGTGGCGACGATGCCCATGACCGCGATGCCCATGACCGCCATGCCACTGCACCTGTTCGGGCTTGAGGTTGTCAACTTCATCGCCGGTGGAGACCGCAGGATGGGCATCCGGGCTGGAAGGCCGCCGCGCGTCTTCGCTTAATGGCACCATCGGCGCGGCTTGCGCGGTTGCAGCAAAGGTTGCCACACCTGCGGCAGCGCCCAATGCAATCTTCAAAAAGTGGCGGCGTTCCATGAACATTATCCTTTTCTTACTCAGCATGTGATGCCAGAACAGTGTTGCCGCCGCGAGATGAATGCCCGCTGAACTTTGCGCGTGCGCTCGGCGCGACAAAAAGCGCCGCGGCAATCGCGCGCGCCTCTGCATCCGTGGACCGTCACGATCTTTTTTTGCCGACACGATGCGACCAAAATGGATGCTCTGCGTTAACGGGGTCAGCTCCAACTCCGCAGGAGAACACCATGGCGAAGGCACGACCAACTCCGGACGGGTTTCATACCGTGACGCCCTATCTCATCGTGGAAGGCGCCGAGAAGATCATCAGCTTCCTGGAGCAGGCGCTGGGCGCCCGGAAGCACCACGAGCCGACCCTGCGGCCCGACGGCACGATCATGCACGCGACGCTTAGGATCGGCGATTCCATGGTGATGATTGCCGATGCCTCCGAGCACGCCAAGGCGATGCCCGCGATGCTCTATCTCTACGTGCCCGACGTCGACACCGCCTACCGGAACGCCATCAAGGCCGGCGCGACCTCGATCATGGAACCGGCGGATCAGTTCTACGGCGACCGCACCGGCGGCGTGAAGGATGTCGCGGGCAACGCATGGTTCTTCGGCACACATATCGAGGACGTCGCGCCTGACGAACTGAAGAAGCGCGCGGCGGAGATGTTCAAGAACCAGGGCAAGGCGGCGTAGGCGCGACGCGCAGGCGTTACGCCGCAACCTCCTCAGCCAACACCAGCACCTCCCGCGTGCGCGTGACATCAGGCCAATCGCGGTTGAAGTCGGCAATCAGCCGCTTCATCTCCTCGCCACCAACCGCGCGCTCAAGCGAGTCTTGGTCGGCGAACTGATAAGTCGCCAGATGCTGCGACGGATCAGTCGCGCTCCAACACCGCCACGCTTTCTGCGCCCGGAACGATTTCAGCGCATCCGGCAAATGCTCGCGCGAATACCATGTGTCGAACGCGGCGCGTTTCGCGGGATCAGTGACGGTGGCACGGACGATGAAGTGGGTAGTGGGCATCTGATCCTCCGCGAACAACTCTTGTAAATCGATTACCTCCAACGGCAACGATCTGGATCGTTGGACAGCGCAATTTAACGCTTGTATTACTCCCTCGTTGCAAGCTTACACTCTTACAATTTGGGGCTGGGGAAAACAACGGCCAAGAAGACGAAGGCTACGCGGAAGGCAGTTAAAGCAAAGACGGCTAATGCGCCCTATCCGCGGCATTCCGTAGAAAAAGCTTTGCGGATACCAAAGGCCATAATCGACCAAAACGCAGGAAGAGAGTGTAGCGATCGCGACTCCGCCCGATTTGCTGGAGTCGGATACAACGGCCCCTATGCGGTAGAACTGAGTTCATCGCTGAAGTACGGCTTTCTCCGGCGACCCAAGCCCGGTCACGTAGAGGTCACAGATCTGGCGCGCCAAGCTATTCGACCTCAGAAACCAGGCGAAGAAATTGAGGCGCTTCGGGAGGCCATCCTCAGCGCGCCCAATATATCTGATGTCTATCGTCACTATCGGGGTGAAAACCTACCCGACGGAAAGTTCTTCGAAAACGCGCTGATCGACACGTTCGACATTCCTGCGGAGAAGGTTGGGGAGTTCACCGATATCTTTATAAGCTCACTAAAATCCGCAAACCTTGTTGAGCAGCGCGGCGAAAAACTGCGCGTACTTGATGTGACAGCAGGTCCGGACCGCGTCGGCGAGCGATCAGACACCCTGAAAAAAATCACCCAAGGAGTTAAAGTAGACGCGAACGATACTTGCTTCGTAGTAATGCCGTTCGCCGAACCCATCGGGGCATACTATCAAAACATATATGAGCCAGCGATCAGGAAAGCCGGGTTACGCCCCGTGCGCGCTGATAACGAAATATTCGGAACTGGGAAGATCATCGATCAGATATGGGCGGGGATCAACGCAGCCAAAGTCCTAATTTGCGAGATGACAACTCGAAACCCGAACGTCTTTTACGAACTTGGCTTGGCACATGCTCTTCAAAAACCGGTTGTTCTCGTTTCGTCGAACAGTGACGACGTACCTTTCGATCTCAAACATATTCGGGTGATATACTACGACGTAAGCGATCCGTTCTGGGGCGAGAAACTCATCGAGAAAGTCGCTGAGAACATTGTTTCAGCAATCAAGAATCCTGAGGAGGCGATCTTTTCTCGAGCGCTTGATGCGACGTGAGACTCTATCCTATCAGAACGGCAGCTCGTAGGGCGTGTTAGTTAGCTGACACTCGCTTGTCCGGCGTGTGGATCGCAAGAGAGTGGCGGATTACACTTTCTGCCTTTGCTCGTTCAAGCTGCGCTAGAAAGCTAATCCGCCCTACGGCATCCCTACAACGGCAAATTGTCGTGCTTCTTTGCGGGGATCTCGACCTTCTTGTCCTTGAGCATCGCGAGTGCCCGCGCGATCCGGCGCCGCGTCGAATGCGGCATGATGACGTCGTCGATATAGCCGCGCTCGGCGGCGATGAAGGGGGAGAGGAAGCGGTCTTCGTATTCCTTGGTGCGGGCGGCGATCTTGTCTGGGTCGCCGATGTCGGAGCGGAAGATGATCTCGACCGCGCCCTTGGCGCCCATCACCGCGATCTGCGCGGTCGGCCAGGCATAGTTCATGTCAGCGCCGATCTCCTTCGAGGCCATGACGTCGAAGGCACCGCCATAGGCCTTGCGGGTGATGATGGTGACGAGCGGCACCGTGCATTGCGAATAGGCGAACAACAGTTTTGCGCCGTGCTTGATCAGGCCGCCATATTCCTGCGCGGTGCCGGGCAGGAAGCCGGGCACGTCGACGAAGGTGACGATCGGGATGTTGAAGGCATCGCAAAAACGAACAAAGCGCGCGGCCTTGCGCGACGCATCGCTGTCGAGCACGCCGGCGAGCACCATCGGCTGGTTGGCGACAAAGCCCACCGTGCGGCCCGCGATGCGGCCGAATCCGGTGACGATGTTCTTGGCGAACGTCTCGGAGATCTCGAAGAAGTCGCCCTCGTCAACGACCTTCAGGATCAATTCCTTCATGTCATAGGGCTTGTTCGGATTATCGGGGATCAGCGTGTCCAGGGACATGTCGACCCGGCCGATATCGTCGAAGCTCGGCCATTCCGGCACGCCGTCGGTGTTGTTCGAGGGCAGGAAGTCGATCAGCCGACGCATCTGCAACAGCGCGTCGACGTCGTTCTCGAACGCGCCGTCGGCGATCGAGGAGCGCGTCGCGTGCACCGAGGCGCCGCCGAGCTCCTCGGCGGTCACCACTTCGTTGGTCACGGTCTTCACCACATCAGGACCAGTCACGAACATGTAGCTCGTGTTCTTCACCATGAAGATGAAGTCGGTCATGGCAGGCGAATAGACGTCACCGCCGGCGCAGGGGCCCATGATGACGGAAATCTGCGGGATCACGCCGGAGGCGATGACGTTGCGGCGGAACACGTAGGAATAGCCCGCCAGCGCCGCGACGCCCTCCTGGATCCGCGCGCCGCCGGCGTCATAGAGGCCGATGATCGGCGCCCTCGCCTTCATCGCCATATCCTGCAGCTTGGTGATCTTCAGCGCATGCGTTTCCGACAGCGAGCCGCCGAACACGGTAAAATCCTTGGCGAAGACGAAGGTCTTGCGGCCGTTAACGGTGCCCCATCCGGTGACGACGCCGTCGCCAGGAACCTTGGACTTCTCCATGCCGAATTCCGTCGAGCGGTGCTCGACGAACATGTCGAATTCCTCGAACGAGCCCTTGTCCAGGAGCAGCTCGATGCGCTCCCGCGCCGTCAGCTTGCCGCGGGCATGCTGCGCCTCGATGCGCTTGATGCCGCCGCCCAGCTTGGCGCCGGCGCGCCGCTCTTCGAGGGTGTCGAGGATATCTTTCATTTGCTTCCGCCCGCATTAGCTAGTGATTGGCTGCTGGAACCCGCGCGGGGTTCTAACACGGCATTTTCTGAACCGGAAACCACCTTCTTGCCCCGAATCCCGGGCACGGGGCGGTACTTGGATCAGCGCAAATTTGGGGAGGAAACCATGGATAACACCACAGCCGAGGCCGGCTCGGTCACCGGCGGCGTGCGCCTATTGCTCAGGCTGGAGGGGCTGACGCTGTTTGTGGGCATGACGGTGCTGTATGCGATGTGGGGCGGCTCGTGGTGGGTCTACGCGATCCTGTTCCTGGCGCCCGATTTGAGCTTTGCCGGCTATGTCATCGGCCCCAAGGAGGGCGCGGTCATCTACAATGCCGCCCACAGCTATATGGCGCCCGTGGCCCTGATGACCGCTGGCTTTGCGAGCGCCGAGCCGCTGGTGCTCTCGATCGCAATGATCTGGCTCGCCCATATCGGCATCGACCGCGCGCTCGGCTATGGATTGAAATACCAAGCCGGGTTCGGCTTCACCCATATGGGACGGATAGGAAAGGCGAAGTCGCCTCAGGCTTGACGCGCGGGCGCGCATCAGCCCATCAATACGCCACGATATCGGCGAGGCATTGCTGCGTCACGGTCATGCGGGCGGCGATGTGGCTCTCGTTCTTGCAGTCCATGTTCATTGCGAACACGGTGACGGAGGACCCCTTCTCGACCCAGCCGACCAGCCAGCCGAGCGAAGGCTTGCCGATCTCCGCGCCGACGAGGCCGCTCTTGGCGCGGATCGTGGCGTCGCCGACCTTGGTCACGGGAAGGATGTCGCGGGTCAATTCCTGGGCGCGCTTGGAGACCGGCAACGTGCCGCGCCGCAGCCGGTCCACGAAATCGATTTGCTGAACCGGATCGATGCGCAGGTTTCCCGTCAGCCAGAACTGGTCGATGCCGCCGCCGATGTCTTGGTTGCCGTATTCGAGCAGATCGACATATTTCTTCATCCGCTCTTCGCCGATGCGCCGTGCGATCTCCTGATAGACCGGCACGGCGGAAACGGCGATCGCCGAACGCAGCGTATGGTCCTTGTTCCAGGCCTCGATGCTGCGCGTCACGCCGTCCCACTTGAACACGTCCTTGTCGGGATCTTCGACGACGCCGGTGTCCAGCGCGATGACCGAATTCGGAATCTTGAAGGTCGAGGCCGGCAATTTGCCTTCGCTCGACCTCCGCTTGTCGCTGGCGATGATCAGGTAGTCGTCGACCTTGTAGGCGACGAAGGTCCCCTCGGTGCCGAGCTCGAAGAATCGTCGCGACAGGCTGTCGCGAAACTCGTTGCGCTGGTAGGACACGTTGGCAAGGCTGCGGGTTGGCAAAACGGACGCGGCAGTGAGGAGACCGAGCGCTTGGCGGCGATTGATCACGGCAGAACCTGATGGCTTGAGGAGCAGGCCATGATGGATGCCATCGTGATGAAACGATGGCAAGAACCTTACCGAGCGCGGCCCGACAGGCGGAGCACGAACACCAGCACTTCCGCGACGGCCTTGTAGAGCTCGACGGGGATTTCGTCGCCGAGCTCGACATTGGAAAGCGCTCCCGCCAGGACCTCGTTCTCCTCGATCGGGATGTCGTGGGCTTTTGCGACCTCGATGATCTTGGCGCCAATCGCCCCCCTACCCTTGGCGACCACCGTCGGCGCGCCGCCGTGGTCGTAATGCAGGGCGACGGCGAGCTGGCTCTTGGTCTCGACGCTCATAGCGCGCGGTCCAGGAAATGACCGGCACGGGCCGGCGTTGCCTGCGGCGGCGCGCCGTCCTGGATCACGATATCGCCGGGCAGAAGCTCGGCCCGGCTCAGCGCCTGGCTCAACTGCGGCACGCCAGCGCGAAGCTGCGCGGCGGTCGCCGGGCGTTCCGCCCACATCCGCACCGACGTCTGGTCGCCGATGAGCGAGATCAACGCGTGGACCGGGCCCGCCGGTTCGACATCGAGCGAGAAACGCGCCCGCCAGATGCGCTTGGCAGCCTCGGCCTCGACACCGCCGCCGCCGTCACGGGAAATCTCGAACTGCGCCATCGCCGTGCCCTGCGGCGTCGCGAACGGGATCTCGAAATGCCAGCGCGGCGACGAGGTGTCGATCTGCTGATGCGCGGGATCGATGCGGTCCGGCAGGGACGCCACCTGCAACAGCGTCTGCCGCGCCAACGCGGCATCGGTGTCGCCAAGCAGATGATGCGCCGCGGCGGCGAGCGGCATATCCGGCGCGACCGATGGCGAGGCGACGGGCTGGGCGGTGGGAAGCGCGCCTCGGAACGGCGGTGGCGGCGTATTGGTGTGGACGGTAACATCGGCGGCGATGTCAGTCGGACGCGCGGAATTGCCGAGTTCCTGCAGCAGATTCAGCGTCGCACCGGCGGAGGAGCCGGCATTTGACGTGCCCCGGCCGATGGTGCCGGGCATCACGAGATCGTCGGCGACCGGAACGCGCGCCTGCGGCAGCAGGATTTCCTCGACCTCGAGATCGGATGGCGCGAGATTTTGGGTGAGCGCGGGATGTGCCGCGCCCTGTCCCGCGGCGGTGGAGGCCGGCGGCGCGGCATTCGCCGTGCCGAGCGACGACAGCAGGGTCTGCCGCAGCACGATCAGCGCGGCCTTCAGATCGGGAACGCCCGCGGCCGGCGATGCGGTGCCGGCGGCCAGCGCCGCCTCGAAGAACAGGCCGGAGCGCTCGAACGCATTCTTGATATCGCCGCCGTCAAGGCTCGAGTCGAGCCGGGTCTGCTGCGTCAACACTTGCGCAATCGCCTGCTGCAGCCTTGGCGGCAGGTTACCCGCGGCGGCCAGTGCACCGAGATTGGCAAACAGCGGCGCCAGGCTCTGCTGCACCGTCGCCGCATTTTGCGTAGCGTTGGCGACAGCCGCGCGCTCCACCGGCGTAAGGACGTTCTTGGGCTGGGCCGTCGTCGAGGGATTGGCGGTGGCGAGCTGCGCGTCGGGCGATAGCGTCACCGCGTCGTCAGCGGCGGCATCGCCCTGCCCGAGCATCGCAAGACGGATCCCGTCCTTGGTCTGGGATACCGCGAGCTGCAGCGCCTGCCCCTCCTTCAAGGGAACTTCCGAGAGCACGTCGATCGACAGGCTCGAGATCGCGATCCGGACCAGGTCGGCGGAGAGCACCTTCAGCACCTGCGCATTGATCACGCTGCCCGGCTGCAGCACGAGATCGGGTGCGACGCTGCCCACCTCCTTGGCGGAAAGCACCGGCAGCACGGGATTGATGGTCAGCGCCATGTCGGAGGGTCTCGGCTGGAAGGCTAGAGCCTACCTCCGCGCCGTAAACCTCCCGTTAACTTAGCGGGTGGCGGTTGCGCCAAAGGAACTCAGTTCAGCGTCTTCAGGATGCTGGTGGCCGCGTTGAAATCGACCAGCCGTGCGGCGCGGCGCGCGGCGACCTCCTCGTCCAAGCCCCACTGCTCGATGTTCCAGTCCTCGTCGACATGGGCGGCGGTCCAGATTTGCGCCGCGTCCCGAAAACCGTGGGTCAAGGCCAGCGCAAGCAACGCCGAGCCGGTGAGCGTCGTCACCACATGCAGCGCCGCCACCGACCATGGATCGCTCGGAAACGCCTCGCGCGCGGCTTGGATCGCGCTTTCCGGCTGGGCGACGTGCACGATGCCTTCCGCGAGGATGAAATGCGCGCCGAGCGTATCCGCGGCCCAAAACAGGATCGGATCCCAATGCTCGGCCTCGCGGGCGACCAGCGCCTCTGGACGGCCGGCGCGATAGAACAACAGATCCGAGCCGAGATATTTTGCGGCGTCGTCAGCGACCACGTCGACGCGACCAACCACGCCCTCGATCACGCTGTTGGCAAAGCGCGTCAGCGGCATGGTCAGCGGATCGATCATCTCTCCTTGCGCGTTCCACTCGGCAGCGACGGCGTCCGCGATTGCGCACGACGGCACCGTCACCTTCTTTCCCGATGGCGTACGGATCGGCCGGCCATCGAGCGTCACGGCAAAGCCGCCATCCTCCTCGGCGACATCGGCGCGGCCATAGAACCGCCTGCGCTGCGGCGCGCGCACGTTGCGGCGCGCCGCCTCCTGCGGATCCAGCGGGGATTGTCCCGCCGCTTCATCGAACAATTCGCGCATGTCTTCGCAAGCTTCCGTTGGGGTTCGTCTGCTCACAGGATAAGTCAGGCGTCGGGGCAAATAAAGCCGACGGGATCAGGAAGATCGTTGTGGGCACCGCAGCCGTTGCCGCCCCCCGTCATTGCGAGCGAAGCGAAGCAATCCATTTCGCCACTTGCGGAGACGTGGATTGCTTCGTCGCTTCGCTCCTCGCAATGACGGCTGAGAGACCTGCTCTTCAGTCAGTTCAGGCCTCAGTCACGTGCGGCGCAACTGCGCGAATAGGCGGCGCGATCGGCGGGATCGAGGCCGGCAGCCGCGCCCTCGTCGAGACAGCTTCTGACACGGTCACCGAACGATCGGCGGGTCGACGCGCGGGGACTTGGCAATCGGGGCAACTGAGATTCTGGTTCTCCGCGCATCATCGGGGTCGTCGGCGCCACGATCTTCGGTGGCGGCGGCGGTGCAGGAGGGGGCGGAAAAAGGTTCGGGTTAGTGCCAGGCGCGATGAACTGTGCCGACGCTGCGGGCGCGGCAAGCAGCAAGGCAAGGGTGAGTGCAAGCGCTGAATATCTCATGATGGATATGTCGGAACGCCCCTTTGAAACCGCAAATAAATTATTCCTCGGGCGCATTCTCGATCGGGTCGAACCGGCTGGTGTCGAGCCCTAGCAGGTTCCAGGATTGCTGCATATGCGGCGGCAACGGTGCGGTGACGTCGATGACCCCGCCGCGCGGATGCGGAATCACGATGCGCCGCGCGAGCAGATGCAGCCTGTTCTGCAACCCGCCCGGAAGTTCCCAATTCTCCCGATTGAAATATTTGGGATCGCCCACGATCGCGTGACCAATATGCGCCATATGCGCGCGCAACTGGTGGGTACGTCCCGTGACCGGCTTCAGCGATACCCACCCCAGCTTCTGCGCAGCGGTTTCGACCACCGCGTAGTAGGTGACGGCGTGGCTTGCGCCCTCATCGCCATGGGCAGCGATCCGCATGATAGTGTCGTCCTCGCCCTCCTCCTTCGCAAGATAGGTCGAGATACGGCCCTGTTTCGGCTTCGGCACGCCGGCCACCAGCGCCCAATAGATCTTGCGCGCCGAGCGCGAACGAAACGCACCGGTCAGATGCGTCGCGGCAAAGCGCGTCTTCGCGACCAGGAGGCAGCCCGAGGTCTCCTTGTCGATCCGGTGCACGAGGCGCGGCTTCTGCCCCTTGGCGTCGCGCATCACTTCCAGCATCTGATCGACATGGCGCGTAGTGCCGGAACCGCCCTGCACGGCAAGCCCGGCGGGCTTGTTCAGCACCAGCACGTCGGCGTCCTCGAACAGCGTCATCTCCTTCAGCGCGGCAAGCGTCTTCGTCGCGGCCTCGGAGAGCTGACCAACCACCTTCGGGGCATCGAGCTTCAGCGGTGGGATGCGTACGCTCTGTCCCTCCTCCAACCGGTCCTTGCTGTCGGCGCGCTTGCCGTTGACGCGCAGCTCGCCCTTTCGAACGATGCGCTGGATATGAGAGAACGACAGCCCGGGAAACCGCGCCTCGAGAAACCGGTCGACGCGCATGTTGTTCTCGTCCGCGGTCACGGTGACGGTCTGGACTTTTGTCGGCAACGGCAGCTCGGCGGCAGCTTTCGCGGGCTCTGCTGCAACGGGCGGGGCCGATTTCTCCCGCCGCGGCTGGGCAAAGCGCGGCGGCTTTGCACCCGCGCGATGCATCGGCGGCCGATCGCCCTCGTGACGATTGCGAAAGGGCCGCGCGCCCTTCGGGCGATCACCACGATCGCCCGATTTTGACAATGGTCTCTTGACGCGGCGGCTCATGCTGTTTCGGCTCCAGAGGTCGGGTGTTGCGTAGCGCAAATGCGGCTGGCCGTCACGGCGAAATCACCGCAAATCCCGCGCAAAACCTCCAAAAGGTGACGTCGGTTTGACGAGACGCGTGCAACAAGCCACCTATACTCGTTGACAGTGTCGGGAACGCCATGCATATTTTCCGCGGGTGGATACGACCCGCTGCTTGCGCCCGAACAGGGTATGGTGAACGTATCGAGCCGCTTCCGGCTTCCTTTGCCCCGGCGAACGAGTCAGCAACGCAAGCGCCTGACGATTTCTCGTTCGCTTACAGCAGAGGACGATCCATGCGCGATTTCCGCGATGCCAAGGCCATGGCGCAGACGCTGCGCGATGCGCTCAAAGCCAAATCAATATCCGTCAGCCACAGCGAGAGCCTTGAACTGGTCGCCAGGACCTTGGGCTTTCACGACTGGAACGTGCTGTCGGCGGCCATCCAGTCCAGCCAGCCGGTTGCCGCCCAGGGAAAGGGTCCCCCTGCCCCGTCGCTCAACGGCGGCACGGTGATCCCCGTCGCGCCGATGCGGGACATCGTGTTCTTCCCGCAGTTGATCTCCCCGATCTTCGTCGGGCGCGAGAAGACGCGGCGCGCGATCGAAAGCGCGGCCGCCAATGATGGGCGCATCGTCGTGATTACGCAGCGACGGGCCGAAGACGACGACCCGGATTTCGACGCGCTTTATTCGGTCGGCGTCGTCGCCGATATCATGAACCGCGTCGAGTTGCCGAACGGAAACCAGAAGGTAAGGGTTTCCTGCGGCAAGCGCGTGGCCGTCGTCAGACCCGCGGAAGCCGACTTCCTCGCGGCCGAAGTCGTGCCCCTCGAAGAGTTGCGGGCGCTCGATACGGAGGCTTTCGCGCTGACGGGTGAGATCTTCGAGGCGTATCGGAGCTCCACCAACACGGTGCCGCCGCAGTCGCTCTACCGCTATGCCGGCGAGCCGGGCGTGCTTGCCGACGTCGTCGTCCAGCTCCTGGAGGTCGATGTCGAAAAAATGCAGCAGGTCCTGGAAATCCAGGACGTGGTCGCAAGGCTCGAAACCATCCTCGGCTGGATGCGTAGCGGCGCGCACGCCAAGGCCAGTTAGAGGATCGAGCTAGAGGATTCAGAGTTGGGGCGGTCTACGTCCCGCCCCGCTCTTTCCTCAGCCTTGCCCAATAGTCCAGCCGCTTGCGGATTTCGCGCTCGAAGCCGCGGTCGGGCGGATCGTAAAAGGTCTGGCGGCCCAGGGCTTCCGGAAAGTAGTCCTGCCCGGAGAAGGCGTCGGGCGCATCGTGGTCGTATTGGTAGCCGGAGCCATAGCCTTCCGACTTCATCAATTTGGTCGGGGAGTTCAGGATGTGTTTCGGCGGCAGCAGGGAGCCGCCCTGCTTTGCCACCTGCTTCGCCGCGCCGAACGCGGTGTAGACGGCATTCGATTTCGGCGCGGTGGCGACATAGACCACGGCCTGCGCGATCGCGAGTTCGCCTTCGGGCGAGCCGAGGAAGTCATAAGCGTCCTTGGCGGCATTGGCGATCACCAGCGCCTGCGGATCGGCAAGGCCGATATCCTCCACCGCCATGCGCACCACGCGCCGCGCCAGGAACAGCGGGTCCTCCCCGGCATCGAGCATGCGCGCGAAATAATACAACGCCGCATCCGGATCGGAGCCGCGCACCGATTTATGCAGCGCCGAGATCAGGTTGTAATGGCCGTCGGCGGACTTGTCGTAGATCGGCGCGCGGCGCTGCAGGATGTCCTGCAATTGGGCGGGGGTGAAAACCTCATCCTTGCGCGCGGAGCGCCAGACCTCTTCGGCGAGCGTCAGCGCGGCGCGGCCGTCGCCGTCGGCCATCCGCACCAGCACGGCGCGCGCCTCCGCATCCAGCGGCAGCTTCCTGCCCTCGACCTCTTCAGCATGCGCGTAGAGCTTTTCGATCGCTTCGGTATCGAGCGAATGGAACACCAGCACGCGCGCCCGCGACAGGAGCGCGGCGTTGAGCTCGAAGGACGGATTTTCGGTGGTGGCGCCGACCAAAACCACCGTGCCGTCTTCCATCACAGGCAGGAAGGAATCCTGCTGCGCGCGGTTGAAGCGATGGACCTCGTCGACGAACAGCAGCGTGCCCTTGCCGGTCTCGCGCCGCGCACGCGCCGCGTCGAACGCCTTCTTCAGATCGGCGACGCCGGAAAACACCGCTGAAATCTGCTCGAAATGCAGCTCGGTCGCGTCAGCCAGAAGCCGCGCCACCGTGGTCTTGCCGGTGCCCGGCGGGCCCCAGAAGATCAGCGAGCCCAGCGTACGCGTCTCCAGCATGCGCGTCAGCGCGCCGTCGGGGCCAAGGATATGGTCCTGGCCAACGACGTCGGAAAGCTTTCGCGGCCGCAGCCGGTCGGGGAGCGGATGCGGAGCATCCTGCTCCATCCCTGCCGCGGCAAAGAGGTTGGTGGTGGGTTCCTGCTGGCGCTTCGCGCTCATCCGCCGAGGGTCACGTTGATCTGCTGGCCGCCGCGCACCAGCGTGATCCGCCAGATCCGCGACGCCGCTTTCGAGGCCTTCTCGAGATCGCCAGTGCGCGCGATCTTCTGGTTGTTGACCGCGAGGATGATGTCGCCCTTCTGGAAGCCGACATTGGCAGCCGTGCCGTCATCGGCGAGGTCGGTGACGACGACGCCTTCGACCCCGGCATCGAGATGCAATTCGTCCGCGAGCGCCGGCGAGATATTTGCCACCTTGGCGCCCTGGAATGGCGAGCGCGCGGTCAGCACGATCTCGTCACGTCCCGTATCGGGCGCGGTCTCCAGCGGCACGGTGAGCTTGATGGTCTTGCCGCCGCGCTGCACGTCGATCTGGGCGGAGCCGCCGAGCGGACGGGTCGCAAAACGGTAGTCGAAGGCGTTGGGATCATCGATGGTCTGGCCATCGATCGCAACGATCAGGTCCGACGGCTTTAGCCCCGCATGCGCTGCGGGACTGTTCGGCGCGACGTTCGCGACCAGTGCACCGTTCGGCAGCTTCAGCCCGAGTGTCTCGGCGATATCAGGCGTCACCGCCTGCAGCCGCGCGCCAAGCCACGGCCGCTTAACCGCCTTGCCGCCGCTCTTGGCGGACGCCACCACCACGCGCACCATGTTGGCGGGAATCGCAAAGCCGATGCCCTGCGAACCGCCGGAGCGCGAGAAGATCGCGGTGTTGATGCCGGCGAGCCGCCCGGTCATGTCGACCAGCGCGCCGCCGGAATTGCCGGGATTGATGGCCGCATCGGTCTGGATGAAGAACTGGTAGTCGGTGATGCCGACTTGCGTACGCGCGAGTGCCGAGATGATGCCATGCGTCACGGTCTGGCCGACGCCGAAGGGATTGCCGATCGCGAGCACGACATCGCCGACCAGGAGTTCGTCGGAATTGGCGAAATCAAGCGTCGCGAATTTCTCTTTCGCGTCCTTTATGCGCAGCACCGCGAGGTCGGTGCGGCTGTCCTTGAGCACGATCTCAGCCTCGAACTCGCGTTTGTCGGCGAGCGAGATCTTCACCTGGTCGGCGCCCTCGATGACGTGGTTGTTGGTGACGACGAGGCCGGAGGGATCGACCATCACGCCGGAGCCGAGCGAGCGCTGCATCTGCTCGGGCTGGCCGGGCACACCGAAGAAGCGGCGGAAGATCGGGTCATCCAGGAACGGATTGCGGGTCTGCACGGTCTTGGCGGCGTAGACGTTGACGACCGCCGGCTGTACGCGCTGCACGATCGGCGCATAGGACAGTTTCAGCTCGGCCGGCGAGGACGGCACGCGCCGGTCCTGCGCCAGCGCCGGTGTCGCGGCGGCGGCTGAAATCAACAACACGGCGGCTAAGCGAATCAGCGTCATGTAAAGTTCCCGGAAATTCGTCGTTCTGATATAGGCGTGAGCCAGCGGTGAGAGAAGCGATTGCTTGCTTCAGGCGGCGGTCTGCGCCGCTTCGATGGGATCAGGTGCGGGCGCACAGGACAGCCGCGCCCGGTGAGTCTCGCCCCATTGCTTCAGGATCTCGATCACCGGCCGCAGGCTCTCGCCGATTTCGGACACGGTGTATTCGACCCGTGGCGGCACCTCGGCATAGACCTTGCGGAGGATGAGCTGGTCCTCCTCGAGCGCGCGAAGCTGCTTGGTCAGCATGCGCTGGGTGATGCCGGGCATCCGCCGTCGCAACTCGCCGAACCGCTGCGTGCCGGACAACAGATGGAACAGGATGACCCCCTTCCATTTGCCATCGATCAGGTCGAGCGTCGCCTCGACCGCGCAGCCCGGCCGATGGGCAAAATTCCGCCGTTTCATGGGGCTTTCTTCCAATAGTATCCAAACAGGGACTAGTTCCCTGAATTTACCGTACTTGCCAACTGGGCGCCAGCGCGAGAGTTAGATCGCAACCAGACAAGGGAGAAGGCAATGAAGGCCGTCGGATACAAGAAATCCCTGCCGATCGAGGATGCGGAATCGCTGTTCGATTTCGATGCCGCAAGACCGGAACCCAAGGGGCGCGACATCCGCGTCGCGGTCAAGGCGATCTCCGCCAATCCCGTCGATTACAAGGTGCGCAAGCGCGCCGCTCCGCCCGAGGGCGAGGTCAAGATTTTGGGCTTCGACGCAGCCGGCGTGGTCGACGCTGTCGGCCCCGACGTCAGCCTGTTCAAGCGAGGGGACGAGGTCTTCTATGCGGGCTCGATCCTGCGCCAGGGCACCAATTCGGAATTCCATCTGGTCGATGAGCGCATCGTCGGCGCGAAGCCGAAGACGCTGTCGTTTGCGCAGGCCGCTGCCCTGCCCCTGACCTCGATCACGGCGTGGGAATTGCTGTTCGACCGGCTCGGCGCCGCACCCGGCAAGAGCCTCGATCCACGTACGCTCCTGATCGTCGGCGGCGCCGGCGGCGTCGGCTCGATCCTGATCCAGCTCGCGCGGCGGCTGACCGGCCTGACGGTGGTCGCGACCGCGACGCGGCCGGAGTCGCAGAAATGGTGCCTAGAGCTCGGCGCGCATGCCGTGGTCGATCATGGCAAGCCGATGAAGGAGCAGATCGAGAAATTGAAGCTGCCGCCGGTCGTCCTCGTCGCCAGCCTCACTTATACCGACCAGCACTACAAGGCGATCGCCGATTTCATGGCGCCGCAGGGCAAGTTCGGCCTGATCGACGATCCGCCGGAATTCAATGTCAGTGCGTTCAAGGGCAAGGCGGTGTCGGTACACTGGGAATCAATGTTCACGCGCTCCTCGTTCCAGACCCCGGACATGATCGCGCAGCACTATCTGCTGAACGATGTCGCCGATCTCATCGACAAGGGCGTGCTGCGCACCACGCTCGCCGAGACGTTCGGCACCATCAACGCAGCCAATCTGAAGCGGGCGCATGCCCTGCTCGAGAGCGGCAAGTCGCGCGGCAAGATCGTGCTGGAGGGGTGGTAGACCCGACTGCATGCGGGCGCGCCTGGTGCGCGCCCGCTCGTGTCACGCCTGAACTGGTGGACGCGCCGCTTCGGTAGGCGGCGTTGACCGCTCGATGAAGCCTTTGGCGAGCGCGTGGTAAATTCCTTCCTCGCAAACCAATCGCGAGGTGCCGTAGGCAATCAATGCGGCGGTCATCAGCGGCACCACCATGGTGTGATCCCCGGTCATCTCGGTCACGATGACGAACGCCGTGATGGGGGCTTGCACGACACCGGCGAAATACGAGACCATGCCGAGCAGCATGATCGCCGCCAAAGGCGCTCCGTGAAAGAAGGACGCCACGTTCGAGCCAAGTCCAGCGCCTACCGCCAGCGATGGCGAAAAGATGCCGCCGGGAATGCCGCTGATGGCTGCCAAGGCAGTGGCCAGGAACTTCAGGAACCCGAAGCTCTCAGGCAACGGTGCGCCGCTCTCGAGTGCATCCTTCACTTGCGAGTAGCCTGTGCCATAGACCGTGTCGCCGGACGCCAGTCCACAGAGCGCAACCGCCAGGCCGCACAGTGCTGCAAATGGCACTGAATGGCGTCGAATCGCCTGTCCCACGAATCCCCGAAACCCGCGCGCCACGGTAATGACGATGCGACTGAACAGGCCGCCCATCAAACCGCCGACGACTCCGCAGACGGGAATGGCGAGCCAGTCGATGCCGCGGTTCAACGTCACCGCGCTCGTGCCGAAATAGTCATAATTGCCCATCAGCGCGAGCGACGTCAGGCCCGCAGCAATGACGGCCGCGATAATCAAGCTGCTGGTGCGCGTTTCGAAAGCGCGGCTCATCTCCTCGATGCCAAACACGATGCCCGCGAGCGGCGTGTTGAAGGCAGCGGCAACACCGGCCGCGGCACCGGCCAGGATCAATCCCGGCTGCCGCCGTGGCGACACCCGTCCGATTGCGAACATGATGGACGCACCGACCTGGACCGTTGGTCCTTCGCGGCCGATCGAAGCACCGCATAGCAAGCCAAAGAGGGTCAGGATGATCTTTCCGACCGCGATACGTATGGATACGAGCCGTTCCCTCGCCTGCTGGTTGGTGAGATGACGCGCGGCGATCGCCTGCGGAATGCCGCTGCCCTGGGCGTTCGGAAACAGCCTGGCCGTGAGCAACGCCGACAGCCCAAAGCCGATCGGCGTGACAAGAAGCGATGCATAACGCGATTTGGACAGCAGCATCGCGAAGGCCTGCTGCGCCAGATCGGAGAGCTGGGCCAGCAGCACCGCGGCCGCGCCAACAACGATGCCGCCGAGCAGAAAGATCGCACGTCGCTGCCAGCGCGCCGAGGTGATCTTAACCAGCCGCTGATGGCGGGTGGACAGGGTCAACTTCATGAAACTGTTCTACGCAATCCGCGCCTCCGAAAAAAGCGCTGATCCGTGGGGTGGGTAAAGCGCAGCGTGCCCACCGTCTAACGCCGTGCTCGTGATGGTGGGCACGCTGCGCTTTGCCCACCCCACAATTGAGCCCGCGCCCCCTCCCTCGTCATTGCGAGGAGCGACAGCGACGAAGCAATCCACGCCTCAGCAAGCGGTACTATGGATTGCTTCGCTTACGCTCGCAATGACGGAGCGCGAGCCGCCTCAGATGGTGTTGATGATACCCCCTTCGACGCGGAGTGCCGCCCCGTTGGTCGCGGAGGCCTCTTTCGAAGAAACGTAGACCACCATGTTTGCGATCTCGTCGACGCTGGCGAAGCGCTGCAGGAGCGAGGTCGGGCGGTGCTGCTTGACGAAGTTCGCCACCGCCTCGTCCTCAGGCTCTCCGTTCTGCCTGGCGAGATCCTTGACGAAGGTGTCCACGCCTTCCGACAGGGTCGGGCCCGGCAGAACGGAATTGACGGTCACCGCAGTGCCGCGAGTGAGCTCAGCGAGCCCGCGCGAAATCGAAAGCTGGGCGGTCTTGGTCATGCCGTACTGGATCATTTCCTTCGGAATGCTCAGCGCGGACTCGGAGGCGATGAAGACGATGCGGCCCCAGTTGCGCTTCAGCATGCCCTGCATATAGCCGCGCGACAGGCGCACGCCCGACATCACATTGACCTCGAAGAAGCGGGTCCAGTCCTCGTCGGGGATTTCGAAGAAGTTCTTGGGCTCGAAGATACCGGCATTATTGATGAGGATGTCGACGTCGGGTTGTGCCGAGAGCAGCGCCTTGCATCCGCTAGCTGTGGAAACGTCGGCGGCGCTGCCGCGAACCTTGGCGCCTGCGACTGCCTTCTGAATCGCAGCAACGGCGGCGTCGATCTTGGGCTGGCTGCGGCCGTTGACGATCACCTCCGCGCCGGTTGCCGCCAGGCCGCGGGCAATGGCCAGCCCAATGCCGGCAGTCGAGCCCGTGACGAGCGCGGTTTTTCCCGAAAGATCGATCTTCATGTTGTATCTCCGTAAATTCGATCACGGAGATATCGGGAGCCCGAGATACGGACGCAATTGCCGGATGCAGCATGGCTGACGTCGCGCCAACGTATCCGTGCAAAAATGAAAAGCGAGGCCGAACAGAATTGTAGGGTGGGCAAAGGCGCGTCAGCGCCGTGCCCACCATTCACACTCCGCTCGTGATGGTGGGCACGCTACGCTTTGCCCACCCTACACTCGGAAATGAAAAAGCGGCGCTCGATGGCGCCGCTTTCACAAACCTTCAGGATCGAAGCAGGCTTACGCCGCCTCGGCTTCCTTTTCCTGCACCGGGCCGGAATCCTGGCCCTTGGCGTCGACATCGCGGTCGACGAACTCGATCACGGCCATCGCGGCATTGTCGCCATAGCGGAAGCCGGCCTTGATGATGCGGGTGTAGCCGCCCTGGCGGTCCTTGTAGCGGGTCGCCAGCGTGTCGAAGAGCTTCTTGACCATGTCGACGTCGCGCAGTTCCGAGATCGCCTGGCGGCGCAGCGCCAGCCCGCCCTTCTTGCCGAGCGTGACCAGCTTCTCGACGATCGGGCGCAGCTCCTTGGCCTTCGGCAGCGTGGTCACGATCTGCTCGTGCTTGATCAGGGCCGCAGCCATGTTGGCGAACATCGCGCGCCGATGCTCGGCCGTGCGATTGAGCTTCCGATGAACCTTTCCGTGACGCATGATCTATTCCTTTTCGATTGTCACGACGGCTCGTCGGACATGTTTCTCAGGTGGGCTTCCTGCGTTCGCCCAGGATGGTGAGTAGCCAATGGTGAATAACGAGTGGTTTTCCACTCGCTATTCGCCACTTCATATTTCGCTCAGTAATGATCCTCGAAGCGCTTGGCGAGCTCGTCGATGTTCTCCGGCGGCCAGCCCGGCACTTCCATGCCGAGATGCAGCCCCATCTGGGCCAGCACTTCCTTGATCTCGTTCAGCGACTTGCGGCCGAAGTTCGGGGTGCGGAGCATTTCCGCTTCGGACTTCTGCACGAGATCGCCGATATAGACGATGTTGTCGTTCTTCAGGCAGTTGGCCGAACGCACCGACAGTTCGAGCTCGTCGACCTTCTTGAGGAACGCCGGGTTGAAGGCGAGATCGGGGATGATCTCCTGCGCGACTTCCTTGCGCGGCTCCTCGAAATTGACGAACACGTTGAGCTGATCCTGCAGGATACGCGCGGCATAGGCCACCGAGTCATCCGGCGTGATCGCGCCGTTGGTCTCGATCGTCATCGTCAGCTTGTCGTAGTCGAGGATCTGGCCCTCGCGGGTGTTCTCGACCTTGTAGGAGACCTTGCGCACCGGCGAGAACAGGCTGTCGACCGGGATCAGGCCGATCGGCGCGTCCTCAGGACGGTTGCGCTCGGCGGGCACATAGCCCTTGCCAGTCGCGACCGTGAACTCCATGCGGATCTCGGCACCGTCGTCCAGGGTGCAGAGCACGAGATCGGGATTGAGCACCACGACGTCGCCGACGGTCTGGATGTCGCCGGCGGTGACGACGCCCGGACCCTGCTTCTTCACGACCATCCGCTTGGGGCCTTCGCCCTGCATCTTGATCGAGATGTCCTTGATGTTGAGGACGATGTCGGTAACGTCCTCACGGACGCCCGCGATCGAAGAGAACTCGTGCAGCACGCCGTCGATATGCACCGACTGCACCGCAGCGCCCTGCAGCGAGGACAACAGGATGCGGCGCAACGCGTTGCCGAGCGTCTGGCCGAAGCCGCGCTCGAGCGGCTCGGCGACAATGGTCGCAAACCGCGCGGCATCGGAGCCGGCCGTCACCTGCAGCTTGTTCGGTCGAATAAGTTCCTGCCAATTCTTCTGGATCGTCACTGTGTCACCCGTGGTGAAGTCGATTTGGGCCAGTCGACATCAACTTACTGGCGTCGCGGATTAGTCCGCGCGGTCAATTCCAAAAACAATCGCGAGACGGCAAAGCCGCCCCGCGACCAACAATCAGACGCGCCGGCGCTTGCGCGGACGGCAGCCATTGTGCGGGATCGTCGTCACGTCGCGGATCGAGGTGACGGTGAAGCCCGCAGCCTGCAACGCGCGGAGCGCCGACTCACGACCCGAACCGGGGCCCGCGACTTCGACTTCCAGCGTGCGCATGCCATGCTCCTGCGCCTTCTTGGAAACGTCCTCCGCCGCGACCTGTGCGGCATACGGGGTCGACTTGCGCGACCCCTTGAAACCCATCGTGCCCGCGGAAGACCAGGCAATGGTATTGCCCTGCGCGTCGGTGATGGTGATCGTGGTATTGTTGAACGACGAATTCACATGCGCGATGCCGGAGGCGATGTTCTTGCGTTCGCGGCGGCGTACGCGGGTGGCTTCCTTGCCCATTCCAAACCTTTCCTATGATCTCAACGCCGCCGTAATGCCAGCGGCTACACCTCAAAAGGCGAGTGGCGAATGGCGAGTAGCGAATAGATCACTATTCGCCATTCCCTATTCGCTATTCGCAAACTTACTTCTTCTTGCCGGCGATCGCCTTGGCCGGCCCCTTGCGCGTGCGCGCATTGGTGTGGGTGCGCTGGCCGCGCACCGGCAGGCCACGGCGATGGCGCAGGCCACGATAGCAGCCGAGGTCCATCAGCCGCTTGATGTTGATGCCGACCTCGCGACGAAGGTCACCCTCGACGACATAGTCGCGGTCGATCACTTCGCGAATCTGCAGCACTTCCTGGTCGGTCAACTGGCTGACGCGACGATCCAGCGGGATCTTGACCTTCTCCACGATGTCGGCTGCGTTCTTCTGGCCGATGCCATGGATGTACTGAAGCGCGATCAGCACGCGCTTGTTGGTTGGAATATTCACGCCGGCAATACGGGCCACGGCCTTCTCTCCTGTCGCCGATCCCTGGGATCGGTGCTTCCTAGATCTCTGCTATCTCGGGCAGGTGTCCACAAACGCGAACACGACGCCCTCCCCTCGTTCCTTCGGGGCCCGGCATCGTCATAAAACTATCCGACTTGGATGCGAGGCTTATTAAAGGATTCATGTCGGTTTCGTCAACCGCTCCTAGCGCTTAGCTCGCTTTTTCGTGAGCTTTTTTGCGGGCCGCTTAGCGGCCTGCCTTACCGTCTTCTTGGCCTTGCCGACGCCCCTGGCCTTGGCGGCCTTGGAGACCGTTTTACGGGCCTTCCGGGCGGAGGTGGCGGCCTTTTTGGTTCCCTTGCCGGCCCCTCCTTTGGCTTTGGCGGCCGCCTTCTTGGCGGGCGCCTTGGCTCCCTTTCGGGCGGCTCCAGAGGCGGAGCGCTTGGCTGGAGAGGCTCGCCGTGCCGCCTTGGGTTCCGTGGCGCCGAGCGCCTCCAGGATCCGGTTGATTTCACCCGTAACGTGCTCGATGGTCATCATGCCATCTACGGTCAGCAGCTTGCGGCGCTCGGAATAGTAGTGAATCAGGGGTTCGGTCTGGGCGCGGTAGCTTGCCAGCCGCTTGGTCAGCACTTCCGGCGTATCGTCGGCGCGGACTTCCTCGCCGCGCGCCCGCGTCTCGGCGGCGCGCTTCTCCACCCGCTCGAGCAGCGCGCTCTCATTGACGCGAAGCTCGACCACGGCGTCGAGCTTGAGGCGCTTCTTCTTCAGGAGGTCATCCAGCGCCTCGGCCTGCGGAACCGTGCGCGGAAAGCCGTCGAGGATGAAGCCGTTCTTGGCGTCGGGCTGATCGATCCGATCGGAGATGATGCCGATCACGATCTCGTCGGGTACCAGCCCGCCCGCGGCCATGATGTCCTTGGCCTGCAGGCCGACCGGCGTGCCGGCGGCGACCGCGGCGCGCAGCATCTCCCCGGTCGAGAGCTGGATAATACCGTGCTTCTGAACCAGCCGCTGGGCCTGGGTCCCCTTGCCCGAGCCCGGCGGCCCCAAAAGGATCAATCTCATGATTTTTCGCCCCCCGGCTTGGTGAGCGCGATCCGCACACCCTTGGTTTTGACTTTTGCGCCGCCCGCATTCCGCTCTATCAGCGGCGACGGCCCCTGAGCTTGGACTTTCTGATCAGCCCTTCATACTGATGGGCAAGCAGATAGCCCTGAACCTGTGCCACCGTATCCATGGTCACGCTGACCACGATCAGAAGCGAGGTACCGCCAAAGTAGAACGGCACGGAGGCGTAGGAAATCAGAATCTCCGGGATGAGACATACGATCGCAAGATAGATCGCGCCAACCACTGTGACGCGCGACAGCACATAGTCGATGTACTCCGCCGTGCGCTCGCCAGGCCGAATGCCCGGGATGAAGCCACCATGCTTCTTCAGGTTGTCGGCGGTCTCGGTCGGGTTGAACACGATCGCCGTGTAGAAGAAGGCGAAGAACACGATCAGGGCGAGGTAGAGAATCAGGAACAGCGGCCGGCCGTGGCTGAGCTGGGTGGTGATCCACTGCATCCATTCCGGGCCCTTGCCGGCATTGAAGTTCGCGACCGTGGTCGGCAGCAGCAGCAGCGAGGACGCGAAGATCGGCGGGATCACGCCGGAGGTGTTGAGCTTGAGCGGCAGATGCGAGGACTGGCCCTCGAACATCTTGTTGCCGACCTGGCGCTTCGGATACTGGATCAGGAGCCGGCGTTGCGCGCGCTCCATGAAGACAATGAAGGCGATCACGGCAACCGCCATCACGATCACGACCAGGATCAGGCCGGTCGACATCGCGCCCTGGCGGCCGAGTTCGAGCATGTTGGCGAGCGCCGCCGGCAGTTCCGCGACGATGCCGGACAGGATGATCAGCGAGATGCCGTTGCCGATGCCGCGCGAGGTGATCTGCTCACCCAGCCACATCAGGAACATGGTGCCGCCGGTCAGCGTGATCGCGGTCGAGAGACGGAAGAACATGCCGGGGTCGGTGACGACGTTACCGGCGCCCTCGAGGCCCACCGCGATGCCGTAAGACTGGAACAGGGCCAGGATCACGGTGAGGTAGCGGGTGTACTGGTTCAGCGTCTTGCGGCCGGCCTCGCCTTCCTTCTTCAGCGCCTCGAGTTGCGGCGAGACGGTGGTCAGGAGCTGGATGATGATCGATGCCGAGATGTACGGCATGATGTTCAGCGCGAAGATCGCCATGCGGTGGATACCGCCGCCGGCGAACATATTGAACATGCCGAGGATGCCGCCGGCCTGGGAGCGGAACACCTGCTCCCACACGTTGGGGTCGATGCCGGGCAGCGGGATGTAGGTGCCGAGCCGATAAACAAGCAGCGCACCCAGCGTGAACCAGATGCGCTTCTTCAGCTCTTCGGCCTTGCCGAGCGCTGCGAAATTGAGGTTGGACGCGAGTTGTTCCGCTGCTGAGACCATGTTTCGGCTTTCTCCCGGAGCCCCCGCCGACGTCCCCCACGGGATCATCGGCGGACACCGGACATTATTTGGTGCTCGGCTTCGATAAGTCCAACGTTCTCTGCCGTCCCTGCCTGCGCGAGCCAGGCAATGACGCAGATGTTACGCCGCCTCGCCTTCGTCCTTCTTGGCGGGCGCCAGGATCTTCACCGTGCCGCCGGCCTTCTCCACCGCGGCGACCGCGGACTTGGAGGCGCCATGCACCTCGATGTTGAGCTTGGCCGTGAGCTCGCCGCGGCCGAGCAGCCGCACGCCGTCCTTGGCGCGGCGCAGCACGCCCGACTTCACCAGCGCTTCCGCGTTCACGACCGCACCAGTGTCGAGCTGCTTGGCGTCGACCGCCTGCTGCAATCGGTCGAGATTAACTTCCGCGAAATCGAGCCTGAAGATGTTGTTGAACCCGCGCTTGGGCAGGCGGCGATGCAGCGGCATCTGGCCGCCTTCAAAGCCCTTGATGCGCACGCCGGTACGCGCGGTCTGGCCCTTGCCGCCACGGCCGCCGGTCTTGCCCTTGCCCGAACCGATACCGCGGCCGATGCGCATGCGCTTCTTGCGCGAACCGGGATTGTCGGCGATCTCGCTGAGCTTCATCGCCCTTCTCCTTGTCTGTCTTAACCTTCGCCGACGACGCGGACGAGGTGTTGAACCTTGCTGATCATGCCGCGAACCTCAGGAGTGTCCTGATGCTCGGCAACCCGGCCGATCTTGTTGAGCTTGAGGCCGATCAGCGTCGAACGCTGCGAATGATGGCGGCGAATCGGGCTGCCGATCTGCTCGACCTTGATCGTCTTTGCGGCCTGGGCCATCTCTTAAAACTCCAGATAGCGCGCTGGCTTAGCGCGAGTTATTCAGCCACCACTTCTGCATCGCCACCGACGCGGCGGGCCTGCAGGGTGGACACCTTGATGTTGCGGCGCGCAGCGACCGAACGCGGCGAATCCTGGTTCTTCAGCGCGTCGAAGGTGGCGCGGACCATGTTGTACGGATTCGACGAACCGATCGACTTCGCAACCACGTCCTGGATGCCGAGGGTCTCGAACACCGCACGCATCGGGCCGCCGGCGATGATGCCGGTACCGGCCGGCGCGGCACGCAGGTAGACGCGGCCGGCGCCGTGACGGCCGGCGATGTCGTGATGCAGCGTGCGGCCTTCGCGCAGCGCCACGCGGGTCAGGTTGCGCTTGGCGGATTCGGTCGCCTTGCGGATCGCTTCCGGCACTTCGCGCGCCTTGCCGTGGCCGAAACCGACCCGGCCCTTCTGGTCGCCGATCACGACCAGCGCCGCAAAGCCGAAGCGCTTGCCGCCCTTCACGACCTTTGCCACGCGATTGATGTGCACGAGCTTGTCGACGAACTCGCTGTCGCGCTCCTCGCGCTCCCTGCTCCGTTCGCGTCCGCCGCGTTCGCGTTCTGCCATGGTGTTTTCCAATCTCTAGAAAGGCTTATGCCTCAGTCCTAATATCCGCTCGAAACTTGCTCAGAAGCTCAGTCCGCCTTCGCGGGCCGCATCGGCAAGCGCCTTGACGCGCCCGTGATAGAGATAGGCGCCGCGGTCGAACACGACTTCCTTGACGCCCTTCTGCGTGGCGCGCTCGGCGAGCAGCTTGCCGACGGCCTTGGCTGCATCGATATTCGCACCCGTGTTGCCGCCATCGCGCATCGACTTCTCGAGCGACGAGGCCGACGCCAGCGTCTCGCCCTTCTGATCGTCGATCACCTGGGCGTAGATGTGCTTGGACGAGCGGAACACCGACAGACGCGGACGTCCGCCCCCGGAACGGCGCAGCGCCAAGCGTACGCGTTGCTTGCGCCGGGCATTGGTAACCTTCAGTGACATGACCGGCTCCGTTACTTCTTCTTGCCTTCCTTGCGGAAGATGAATTCGTTGGCGTACTTCACGCCCTTGCCCTTGTAGGGCTCCGGCGGACGATAGGCGCGGATCTCGGCCGCAACCTGCCCCACGCGCTGCGAATCGATGCCCGAGACCGTGATTTCGGTCGGTTTCGGCACCGCGATCGAGATGCCCTCCGGGATCGGATAGATGACGTCGTGGCTGTAGCCGAGCGCAAGCTGCAGGTTCTTGCCCTGCATCGCGGCGCGGTAGCCGACGCCGGTGATCTCGAGCTTCTTCTCAAAGCCCTTGGTGACGCCTTCGACCAGGTTGGCAACCTGGGCGCGCGCGGTGCCGTACATCGCCTGCGCGCGGTTGGTGTCCACGCGTGGAGCGACCTTGACCTGGCCGTTCTCGAACTTCACCTCGACGTCGTTATGCACGACGAACTGAAGCTGGCCCTTCGGCCCCTTCACCTTCACCGTCTGCCCGTCGACAGTCGCCGTCACACCCGACGGGATCGCCACAGGCCTCTTGCCAATACGTGACATGGCTCAATCCTTCCTCAGAACACCGTGAAGAGAACTTCGCCGCCCACGTTCGCGTCGCGCGCTTCGTGGTCAGCCATGATTCCCTTCGGCGTCGACAAAACGGAGATGCCGAGACCGTTGTTCACGCGCGGCAGGTTCTTCACCGACGTGTAGACCCGGCGGCCCGGCTTCGACACGCGCTCGATCTCGCGGATGACCGGCTCGCCGTCGAAATATTTCAACTCGATCTCGAGCTCGCTGCGGCCGGACGAATGCTCGACGCTGGCGTAACCGCGGATATAGCCTTCCGCCTTCAGCACCTCGAGCACGTTCTGGCGCATCTTCGAGCCCGGGCTCGAGACCTTCGACTTCGAGCGCATCTGCGCGTTGCGGATGCGGGTGATGAGATCAGAGATCGGATCGTGCGTTGACATCTTCCGACCCTCCTTACCAGCTCGACTTCACGAGGCCCGGGATCAGGCCCTTGGAGCCGAGCTCGCGCAGCGCGATGCGGGACAACTTGTTCTTGCGATAGTTCGAGCGCGGGCGGCCCGTCAGCTCGCAACGATTCCGGATCCGGGTCGCCGACGAGTTGCGCGGCATTTCCGCAAGCTTCAAGGTCGCCGCGAAACGCTCTTCCATCGGCTTGGTCTTGTCGGCGATGATCGCCTTCAACCGGGCGCGGCTCGCGGCGGCGTTCTTGGCCATCCGCTTGCGCCGGTTGTTCTTCTCGACTGCACTCTTCTTTGCCATGCGTGGCTCCTTACGTTTCCGCGTTTGAGAGGCTGTTCGTCAGCGTCTCACTGCCGGAACGGGAAATTGAAAGCGGTCAACAAGGCGCGAGCCTCGTCGTCGGTCTTGGCCGTGGTACACACGGTGATGTCCATGCCCCGCGCTTCCGAGACCTTGTCGAAGTCGATCTCGGGGAAAATGATGTGCTCCTTGATGCCGAGCGAATAGTTGCCGCGGCCATCGAAGCTCTTCGGGTTCAGCCCGCGGAAGTCGCGCACGCGCGGCAGCGCGACGGTGACCAGGCGATCGATGAACTCGTACATGCGCGCCTTGCGGAGCGTGACCTTGCAGCCGATCGGCTGGTTCTCGCGCAGCTTGAAGGTCGCAATCGCAACCCGCGAATAGGTCACGATCGCCTTCTGGCCGGCGATCTGCGTCAGCTCGGCGGCAGCGGTCTCGGCCTTCTTGCGGTCGTTGACGGAATCGCCGACGCCCATGTTGAGCACGACCTTGTCCAGCCGTGGCACCTGCATCGCGTTCTCGTAACCGAACTTCTCGGTCAGCAGGCCGCGAATCTTCCTGTCATATTCCGTGCGCAAGCGCGGCACATAAGCGGTCTCAGCCATCGATCTCTGCTCCCGAGCTCTTGGCAATGCGAACCTTCTTGCCATCAGCCTGAATCTTGAACCCGATGCGGGTCGGCTTTCCGTCCTTGCCGACATACGCGACGTTGGAGAGGTGGACCGGCGCCTCCTTGGAGATGATGCCGCCCTCCTGGTTCTGGGTCTGCTTCTGGTGACGCTTCACCATGTTGACGCCGCGCACCAACGCGGTGTTTTCGGCCGGACGCACTTCGAACACTTCGCCGGTGCGGCCCTTGTCGCGGCCGGTCAGCACGATGACCCTGTCACCCTTGCGGATCTTGGCAGCCATCACAGCACCTCCGGCGCAAGCGAGATGATCTTCATGTGGTTCTTGGCGCGCAGCTCGCGCGGCACCGGCCCGAAGATACGGGTGCCGACCGGCTCGGACTGGTTGTTGACCAGCACGGCGGCATTGCGGTCGAAGCGGATGACCGAGCCGTCGGGGCGGCGAATGTCTTTGCGGACCCGCACCACGACCGCCTTCATGACGTCGCCCTTCTTCACCTTGCCACGCGGAATGGCTTCCTTGATCGACACAACGATAATGTCGCCCACGGTGGCATAGCGGCGCTTGGAGCCTCCAAGCACCTTGATGCACATGACACGGCGTGCGCCTGAATTATCGGCCACGTCGAGGTTGGTCTGCATCTGAATCATTGATGCACCTCGTCCTCTTTCTGCGCTTCACTTGCGCTCAAAATTTTCCTGACATTCTCCGGCTTCGAAGCCGAATGCGCGTCAGGCCGTTTGCTTCTGCTCGCCCCGGATCACGATCCAGCGCTTCAACTTCGAGATCGGCTTCGATTCCTCGATCCACACCGTGTCGCCCGGCTTGAACTGGTCGCTCTCGTCGTGCGCGTGATAGTTCTTCGAACGGCGGATCGTCTTCTTGTAGATCGGATGGGTGAAGCGGCGATCGACGCGCACCACCACCGTCTTGGCTTGCTTGTCGCTGACGACCACGCCCTGTAGCGTACGTTTCGGCATGTTCGGCCTCTTACTTCTTCTTCGCGCGCTGCTGCGCGGCGATGGTCTTGATACGGGCGATGTCGCGGCGCGCTTCCTTCAGCCGCGAGGTGTTCTCGAGCTGACCGGTGGCGCGCTGGAAGCGCAGGTTGAACCGCTCCTTCTTCAGATTGAGGATCGCGTCCTCCATCTGGTCGGCGCTCATCGCGCGGATATCCTCGACTTTCATCTGGGCCATCTCGGTTACTCCGCGATGCGCGCGACGAAGCGCGTCTTGATCGGCAGCTTGGCGGCGGCCAAGGTCAGCGCCTCGCGCGCGACCTGGTTGGTGACGCCGTCGATCTCGAACAGCACACGACCGGGCTTGACGCGGGCCACCCACAATTCCGGCGCGCCCTTGCCCGAGCCCATGCGCACTTCGGCGGGCTTCTTCGACACCGGCAAATCAGGGAACACGCGGATCCAGACGCGGCCGGCGCGCTTCATGTGGCGGGTCAGCGCGCGGCGAGCGGCCTCGATCTGGCGCGCGGTGACGCGTTCCGGCTCGAGCGCCTTCAGGCCGAACTGGCCGAAGGACAACGTCGCGCCCGAAGTCGCAACGCCGTGGATGCGGCCCTTATGCGCCTTCCGGAACTTCGTTTTCTTTGGTTGCATCATGGCGTTAAGCCCTCAAACTCTCATTTGCCGTTAGGCGGCGTCGCGACGGGACCGCGGGCTGTCGCCCTCGGCCATCCGCTTGTCCTGGGCCATCGGATCGTGCTCGAGGATTTCGCCCTTGAAGATCCAGACCTTGACGCCGCAGGTGCCGAAGGTGGTGAACGCGGTGGCAACGCCGTAGTCGACGTCGGCGCGTAGCGTGTGCAGCGGCACCCGGCCCTCGCGGTACCATTCCATGCGCGCGATTTCAGCGCCACCCAACCGACCCGAGCAGTTGATACGGATGCCCTCGGCACCAAGACGCATCGCCGACTGCACCGCGCGCTTCATGGCGCGGCGGAACGCGACGCGGCGCTCGAGCTGCTGCGCGATCGATTCGGCAACCAGCGTGGCATCGAGCTCCGGCTTGCGGATCTCGACGATGTTGATGACGACGTCGGAAGCGGTGATGTCGGCAACCTTCTTGCGCAGCTTGTCGATGTCGGCGCCCTTCTTGCCGATCACGACGCCCGGACGCGCCGAGTGAATCGTCACCCGGCACTTCTTGTGCGGACGCTCGATCACGATGCGCGCCACTGCGGCCTGCTTGAGCTCCTTGTGCAGGATCTCGCGGATCTTGACGTCCTCGTGCAACAGCTTGCCGTATTCGGCCTTCCCGGCGAACCAACGCGAATCCCAGGTCCGGTTGATGCCGAGACGCAGCCCGATCGGATTGATCTTTTGACCCATCTTATTCTCCTGCGCTTCTTCTTTAAGCGCTCGCCTCGGCCTCGACCTCACGAACCACGATCGTGAGATGCGAGAACGGTTTGTAGACACGGCCCGAACGGCCACGGCCGCGCGGGGCAAAACGCTTCATGACGAGGCCATTGCCGACATGAGCCTCGGCGACGACGAGATCGTCGACCTCGAGGTCGTGGTTGTTCTCAGCATTGGCAATCGCCGATTCCAGGCACTTCTTGACGTCGACCGCGATCCGCTTGCGCGAGAACTGCAGGTCGGCGAGTGCAGCCGAAGCCTTGCGGCCACGGATCATCTGCGCGACAAGGTTCAGCTTCTGCGGGCTGACGCGCAGCATCCGGGCGACGGCCTTGGCCTCATTGTCCGCGAGGACACGTTCGCGCTTTGGTTTGCTCATCGCTTAATCCTCAAGCCCTCTTGGCTTTCTTGTCGCCAGAGTGGCCGTGGAAGGTACGGGTCGGCGAGAACTCGCCGAACTTGTGACCCACCATTTCCTCGTTCACCGAAACCGGCACGTGCTTCTGACCGTTGTAGACGCCGAAGGTCAGGCCCACGAACTGCGGCAGGATGGTCGAGCGGCGACTCCAGATCTTGATAACGTCGTGACGGCCGGACGCGCGCGCGGCATCTGCCTTCTTGAGCAGCGATGCCTCGACGAACGGGCCTTTCCAGACTGAACGAACCATGTCCGGCGTTCCTTACTTCTTCCGCTTGTGGCGGCTTAGGAGAATGAATTTGTTGGTCGACTTGTTCGAGCGCGTCTTCTTGCCCTTGGTCGGCTTGCCCCACGGTGTCACCGGGTGGCGGCCGCCCGAGGTGCGGCCTTCACCGCCGCCATGCGGGTGGTCGATCGGGTTCATGACGACACCGCGGTTGTGCGGGCGCCAGCCGAGCCAGCGGGTGCGGCCGGCCTTGCCGATCGAGATGTTCATGTGATCGGGATTCGACACCGCGCCGATCGCGCCGCGGCAACGGCCGTGCACCAGGCGCTGCTCGCCCGAGTTCAGGCGGATGATGACGTAGTCCTGGTCGCGGCCGACGATCTGGGCATAGGTGCCGGCGGAGCGCGCAAGCTGACCGCCCTTGCCGATCTTCAGCTCGATGTTGTGGACGATCGTGCCGACCGGCATGTTGCCGAGCGGCATCACGTTGCCCGGCTTGACGTCGACATAGCTGCCGGCCACCACCGTGTCGCCTGCGGCGAGCCGCTGCGGCGCCAGGATGTAGGCCTGCTCGCCGTCCTGATACTTGATCAGCGCGATGAAGGCGGTGCGGTTCGGGTCATATTCCAGCCGCTCGACGATCGCCGGCACATCCACCTTGTCGCGGCGGAAGTCGACATTGCGATAGGCCTTCTTGTGGCCGCCGCCGCGGAAGCGCACGGTGATGCGACCGGTGTTGTTGCGGCCACCGTTCGACTGCTTGCCCTCGGTGAGCGCCTTGACCGGCTTGCCCTTGTAGAGCGCCGAACGATCGACCATCACCAGCTGGCGCTGGCCCGGCGTCGTTGGATTGTAGGTTTTCAATGCCATCGTCGTTACGCCCTTATAGTCCGGTAGTCACGTCGATGCGGTGACCCTCTTCCAGGGTCACGATCGCGCGCTTGGTGTCCGACTGCGAACCGAAATTGCCGCGGAACACCTTGGTCTTGCCCTTGCGCACCAGCGTGTTCACGCTCTTGACCTTGACGTCGAAGAGCTTCTCGACCGCTTCCTTGATCTGCGGCTTGGTGGCCTTGGAGGCGACCTTGAACAGCACCTTGTTGTGCTCGGAGGCGAGCGTCGCCTTTTCGGTCACAACGGGCGCGACGATAACGTCGTAGTGGCGCGGATCGATATTCTTCATTTGAAGCGCGCCTCCAGCGCATCGACGGCCGCCTTGGTCAGGACCAGCTTCTGGCGGCGCAGGATGTCGTAGACGTTGATGCCCTGGATCGGCAGCACGTCGATATTCGGAATGTTGCGGGCCGCGGACGCGAAACCGTTGTTGAGCTCGGCGCCGTCGATGATCAGCGCATTGGTGAGCCCGAGGCCGGAGAAGTGACCGACCAGCGCCTTGGTCTTGGCTTCCTTGATATCAGCGCTGTCAAGCACGACCAGGCCGCCGTCCTTGGCCTTGGCCGACAAAGCATGCTTGAGCGCGAGCGCACGCACCTTCTTCGGCAGGTCGGTCGCATGCGAGCGAACCACCGGACCGAAGGCGCGGCCACCGCCACGGAACTGCGGCACGCGCGCCGAGCCGTGACGGGCACCGCCGGTGCCCTTCTGCTTGTACATCTTCTTGCCGGTGCGCCAGATCTCGGCGCGACCCTTGGCCTTGTGCGTGCCGGCCTGGCGCTTGTTGAGCTGCCACTGCACGCAGCGCTGAATGATATCGGCGCGCGGCTCGAGGCCGAAAATGGCGTCGGAAAGCTGGACCGAGCCGGCTTCCTTGCCCTCAAGGGTGGTGACTTTCAGTTCCATCTCACGCACCCTCCTGCTCGGCCGGCGCCTCGGCAGCCTGCTCGCCCGCGACCTTGAACTTGCCGGGCTTCGGAGCTTCCTTCGGCAGCGGCTTCTTGATGGCGTCGCGCACCCTGATCCAGCCGCCCTTGGAGCCGGGAACGGCACCTTCGACCAGGATCAGGCCACGCTCGACATCGGTCTGCACGACGCGAAGGTTGAGCGTGGTGATGCGATCGACACCCATGTGGCCGGGCATCTTCTTGTTCTTCCAGGTCTTGCCGGGATCCTGACGGCCGCCGGTCGAACCGATCGAACGGTGCGAGATCGACACGCCGTGGGTGGCGCGCAGACCGCCGAAATTCCAGCGCTTCATGCCGCCGGCAAAGCCCTTACCGATCGAGGTGCCGGTAACGTCGACGAACTGACCGACCACGAAGTGATCGGCCTGGATCTCGGCGCCGACCGGAATCAGCGCATCCTCGGAGACGCGGAATTCCGCGACCTTGCGCTTCGGCTCGACCTTGGCGACGGCGAACTGGCCGCGCTCGGCCTTCGGCATGTACACGGTCTTGCGCGAGCCCGAGCCGAGCTGCAGCGCAACATAACCGTTCGTTTCAGTGGTGCGGTGGCCCAGCACCTGGCAGTTGCCGAGCTTCAGCACGGTCACGGGGATATGTTCGCCGGCCTCTGTAAAGACCCGCGTCATCCCGACCTTTTGTGCGATCACTCCGGAGCGCATCGGCGTGGTTCCTGTTCTCTTTCGTCCACTCGCGCGGACTTCAATCCAAAAAACTTAGAGCTTGATCTCGACGTCGACACCGGCGGCCAGATCGAGCTTCATGAGAGCATCGACGGTCTGCGGGGTCGGATCGACGATGTCGAGAAGGCGCTTGTGGGTGCGCATCTCGAACTGTTCGCGGCTCTTCTTGTCGACGTGCGGCGAACGGTTGACGGTGAACTTCTCGATGCGGGTCGGCAGCGGAATAGGACCGCGAACCTGGGCACCGGTGCGTTTCGCCGTGTTCACGATCTCGCGGGTCGACGTATCGAGAATACGATGGTCGAACGCCTTGAGACGGATGCGGATATTCTGGCCGTTCATTGCCGTACTTTCTTTGGTGAGTGGCGAGTAGCGAGTAGCGAATAGAAATTCCTATTCGCCACTCGCCATTCCCTATTCGCTTCTTACTCGAGGATCGAGGCGACGACGCCGGCGCCGACGGTGCGGCCACCCTCGCGGATGGCGAAGCGCAGCTTCTCCTCCATCGCGATCGGCACGATCAGGTGCACTTCCATCGCGATGTTGTCGCCCGGCATCACCATCTCGGTGCCCTCAGGCAGATGCACCACACCGGTCACGTCGGTGGTGCGGAAGTAGAACTGCGGGCGGTAGTTGGTGAAGAACGGGGTGTGACGGCCGCCCTCTTCCTTGGTGAGGATGTACGCCTCGGCCTTGAACTTGGTGTGCGGCTTGACCGAACCCGGCTTGCACAGCACCTGGCCGCGCTCGACTTCCTCGCGCTTGGTACCGCGGAGCAGCGCACCGATGTTGTCGCCCGCCTGGCCCTGATCGAGCAGCTTGCGGAACATTTCGACGCCGGTGACGGTGGTCTTCTGAGTGTCGCGCAGACCGACGATCTCGATTTCGTCGCCGACCTTGACGATGCCGCGCTCGACACGGCCGGTCACCACGGTGCCGCGGCCCGAGATCGAGAACACGTCTTCGACCGGCATCAGGAAGGGCTGGTCGATCGGACGCTCCGGCTGCGGAATGTACTCGTCGACATTGCGCATCAGCTCGAGAACCGCGTCATGGCCGAGCTTCTTGTCGCTGTCTTCCAGAGCGGCCAGCGCTGAACCCTTGACGATCGGGATCTTGTCGCCGGGGAAGTCGTACTTGGAGAGCAGCTCGCGCACTTCGAGCTCGACGAGCTCGAGCAGCTCCGGATCATCGACCATGTCGCACTTGTTGAGGAACACGACGAGCGCGGGAACGCCGACCTGGCGGGCGAGCAGGATGTGCTCGCGGGTCTGCGGCATCGGGCCGTCGGCAGCCGACACGACGAGGATCGCACCGTCCATCTGGGCGGCGCCGGTGATCATGTTCTTCACGTAGTCGGCGTGGCCGGGGCAGTCGACGTGGGCGTAGTGGCGGTTCTTGGTCTCGTACTCGACGTGAGCGGTCGAGATCGTGATGCCGCGCGCCTTCTCTTCCGGGGCCTTGTCGATCTGGTCGTAGGCGGTGAACGTCGCACCGCCGGTTTCCGCCAGGATCTTGGTGATCGCGGCGGTCAGCGAGGTCTTGCCATGGTCGACGTGACCGATGGTGCCGATGTTGCAGTGCGGTTTGTTACGCTCAAATTTTGCTTTGGCCATTTGACTCTCCGTTCAATCGTTAGCTGCCAACCAACGATAATCAGGCAAACTTCTTCTGGACTTCAGCCGACACGTTCGCCGGCGCTTCGGCGTAGTGATCGAACTGCATGGTGAAGGTCGCGCGACCCTGGCTCATCGAGCGCAGGTTGTTCACGTAACCGAACATGTTCATGAGCGGCACCATCGCGTTGATGACGTTGGCATTGCCGCGCATGTCTTGGCCCTGGATCTGGCCGCGCCGGGAGTTCAGGTCGCCGATGACGGACCCGGTGTAGTCTTCTGGCGTCACCACCTCGACCTTCATGATCGGCTCGAGCAGGACGGACTTGCCCATCTGCAGCGCTTCGCGGAAGCAGGCGCGCGTTGCGATTTCGAAGGCCAGTGCCGACGAGTCGACGTCGTGATACTTGCCGTCGATGAGCTGCACCTTGACGTCGACGATCGGGAAGCCGGCGACGACGCCCGAGCCCAGCACGCTCTCGAGACCCTTCTCGACGCCGGGGATGTATTCCTTCGGCACCGCGCCGCCGACGATCTTCGATTCGAACTCGTAGCCCTTGCCGGCCTCGTTCGGCTCGACGATCAGCGTCACGGCCGCGAACTGGCCGGTGCCGCCGGTCTGCTTCTTGTGGGTGTAGCTGTGCTCGACCCGCTTGGTCACGCGCTCACGGAACGCCACCTGCGGCGCGCCGATATTGGCATCGACCTTGTAGGTGCGCTTCAGGATGTCGACCTTGATGTCGAGATGCAGTTCGCCCATGCCCTTCAGGATGGTCTGACCGGACTCGTGGTCGGTCGAAACCCGGAACGACGGATCCTCAGCGGCGAGCTTCGCGAGCGCGACACCGAGCTTTTCCTGGTCGGCCTTCGACTTCGGCTCGATCGCAATCTCGATCACCGGGTCCGGGAATTCCATCTTTTCCAGGATCACCTGCTTGTTGGGATCGCACAGGGTGTCACCGGTGCGCGCTTCCTTCAGGCCCGCCAGCGCGACGATGTCGCCGGCATAGGCTTCCTTGATGTCCTCGCGGTTGTTCGCATGCATCAACAGCATGCGCCCGATTCGCTCCTTCTTCTCGCGGGTCGAGTTCACCACGCCGGTGCCGCTCTGCAGGATGCCCGAATAGATGCGGCAGAAGGTGATAGTGCCGACGAACGGGTCGTCCATGATCTTGAACGCGAGCAGCGCCAGCGGCTCCTTGTCGTCCGCCTTGCGCACGACTTCGTTGCCGTCCTCGTCGGTACCCTTGATCGCGGGCACGTCGATCGGCGACGGCAAATAGTCGACGACAGCGTCAAGCAGCGGCTGCACGCCCTTGTTCTTGAACGCGGAGCCGCACAGCACGGGATAGAACGCGCCGGTCAGCACCGCCTTGCGGATCAGCCGCTTCAGCGTCGCCTCATCCGGCTCGTTGCCATCGAGGAAGGCGGCCAATGCGTCGTCGTCGAGCTCGACGGCGGCTTCCACCATCTTCTCGCGGTATTCCTTGGCCTGGTCGACGAGGTCTTCCGGAATGTCGACATAGTCGAACTTCGCACCGAGGGATTCATCGTTCCAGACGATGCCCTTCATCTTCACGAGATCGACGAGACCCTTGAAGTTGTTCTCGGCGCCGATCGGAAGCTGGATCGCGATCGGCTTGGCACCGAGGCGGTCGACGATGTCGGACAGGCACTTGAAGAAGTCAGCGCCGGTCTTGTCCATCTTGTTGGCGAAGACGATGCGCGGAACCTTGTACTTATCACCCTGGCGCCAGACGGTCTCGGTCTGCGGCTCGACGCCCTGGTTGGAGTCGAGCACGCACACAGCGCCATCGAGCACGCGCAAGCTGCGCTCAACTTCAATGGTGAAGTCGACGTGGCCGGGGGTGTCGATGATGTTCAGCCGCTTACCGTTCCAGAACGCGGTGGTCGCGGCGGAGGTGATGGTGATGCCACGCTCCTGCTCCTGCTCCATCCAGTCCATCGTCGCGGCACCTTCGTGCACTTCGCCGATCTTGTGGCTCTTGCCGGTGTAATAGAGGATGCGCTCGGTCGTCGTGGTCTTGCCGGCGTCGATATGCGCCATGATACCGAAGTTGCGATAGTCCTCGATGGCATGTTGGCGGGGCATGGGGCTGTTCCTTAAATTCCGTTGTTCGCCTTACCAGCGATAGTGCGAGAAGGCGCGGTTGGCTTCCGCCATCCGGTGCACGTCTTCACGCTTCTTGACGGCGTTCCCCCGATTGTTCGACGCATCAAGCAACTCCGCCGAGAGCCGCTCCGTCATGGTCTTCTCGTTGCGCTCGCGCGCGGCCGAAATCAGCCAGCGGATGCCGAGCGCCTGCCGGCGCACCGAACGGACTTCCACCGGCACCTGATAGGTCGCACCACCGACGCGGCGGGAACGCACCTCGATGGTCGGCATAACGTTCTCGAGCGCCTGCTCGAACACGCCGAGCGGATTCTGCTTGGTCTTGGCCTCGATCATGGTGAGCGCGCCATAGACGATGTTCTCGGCGACCGACTTCTTGCCGGCGTACATGACCGAGTTCATGAACTTTGTGATGATGATGTTTCCGAACTTCGGGTCCGGAAGCACTTCACGCTTTTCTGCAGAGTGACGACGCGACATCTTACCTGTTCCCGCTTACTTCGGACGCTTGGCGCCGTACTTCGAACGACGCTGCTTACGGTTTTTGACGCCCTGGGTATCCAGCACGCCGCGGAGGATGTGGTAGCGCACGCCCGGCAAGTCCTTGACGCGGCCGCCGCGGATCATGACCACCGAGTGCTCCTGAAGGTTATGCCCCTCGCCAGGGATGTAGCCGATCACCTCGAACCCGTTGGTCAGGCGCACCTTGGCGACCTTGCGAAGCGCCGAGTTCGGCTTCTTCGGGGTCGTCGTGTAGACGCGCGTACACACGCCACGCTTCTGCGGCGACTGCTGCAGCGCCGGCACCTTCTTGCGCGACTTCTGCACTTCCCGTGGTTTTGCGATCAGCTGGTTGATCGTCGGCATGTCAGCCTTCACCCTTCAAGTTCGCGCGGAACCTCACTGGCTCCGCAAATTCTTCACGGGAACAAGCCGCCCGTCCGGCCGCCTCACACGAAAACCATTCGCGCAAAACGAAATCGCGCCTACCACTCGTTGCTGAGCGGAAAGCGCTTGACGCCACAGAGGACCGCGATCACGACCGATCAGCGCTCGCTGTCCGGTTGAGAACCGAGGTCATGCATCCGAGTTCACTCTCAAGAGAACGCGCTCAAGAGAACAAAGATCGCCCTGGCATTGCCTAGCTATCATCGACAGCGTTTGAGCGGCATTCGTCGAGGTTGGTGCCCGCCTCAGTCCCAGTGGGTCTGATAGGGTGTTCCGTTCCGACGCTGGCGTAGCTCACCGCCTGTCGTTAAGTTCGCGCCTTGTATAAGCGGTAGATAGTGAAGTCAAGCAAAACGACAATACGAGAAACGCCTCTGCCGCATATGGATTTGGCACTTTCGCGCGCTCAGCGCGAGTGAAAATGCAGGGCTCGGCGCCCTTCCTCCGGGCGAGTCGGCCGACTTTTTTACCCGGACATAAATATCCTGAAGCAGCTCTTGCGCGGCTCTCATCCAGAGATATCGCGCAAAATAAGCCTTTGTTTGCCATTGCGGGCGCAAAGAACCCGCTTGGAGACCGGGATTTCCCATGCGCTATACCGACATCGCGATCATCGGCGGGGGACTGGCCGGCTCCACGGCAGCCTCCATGCTCGGCCGTGCCGGCATTCCGACCATCCTGATCGACCCGCACGACGTCTATCCGTTCGATTTCCGCGTCGAGAAGCTGGGCGGCGGCGGGCAGATCGAGCGATTCGCGCGGACCGGATTGGCGGAGGCGGTGCTTTCGCGCGCGACTCACGCACGCGAAAACTGGATCGCCCGCTTCGGCCGACTGCTCGACAGGGCGCCGATCGACCAATACGGCATCATGTATGACGAGCTCGTCAACGCGATTCGGGCTGAGATCGCCGCCCCCGCCGAGTTCATCTACGACAAGGTCACCAATGTTGCGATCAGCGCCGAGCGGCAGGAGGTGACGCTGGGCGGCGGCGAGACGGTTTCGGCCCGGCTGGTCGTGCTTGCCAACGGGCTGAATGTCGGGCTGCGCCGCATGATCGGCATCGAACGACAGATTACCAGCCCCTGCCATTCAATCTCGCTCGGTTTCGATCTCGTCCCCGTCGGCCGGCCGGCGTTCCCCTTCCCGGCCTTGACCTATTTCTCGGAGCGGCCCAGCGACCGCATTCCCTATCTGACGCTGTTTCCGGTCGAGGAGCGCCGGATGCGTGCCAATCTGTTCGTCTATCGTGAGGCCGATGATCCCTGGCTGCGCGAGATGCGGGTGAGCCCGGTCAGAACCCTCAATGCCGCGCTGCCCAGACTTTCCCGGATCACCGGCGAGTTCGCCGTTGCCGGCGTTATCAAGGTGCGTCCGGCCGATCTTTCTGTCAGTACCAGTTATCGGCGGCCGGGCATCGTCCTAGTCGGCGATGCCTTCTCGGTCACCTGCCCGGTCACCGGTACCGGCACCGACAAGGTGTTCACGGACGTCGCCCAGCTCTGCAATGTCCATATCCCGGCGTGGCTTGCCAGCGAAGGCATGGGCGTGGACAAGATCGCCGCGTACTACGACGATCCCGTCAAGAAGGCTTGCGACGCCTGGTCAATGGCCAAGGCCTTCGACTTCCGCCGGGTGTCGACGGACACCAGCCTTTACTGGCGTGCGCAGCGCGGCGGCCGCTTCCTGTCGTGGCTTGGCCGAGGCGCCCTGCGGCGGCTTGCTGGCGGAGGACGCCGGACGACGCTGCCGGAGGCGCTGCCGCAGACGCCGTAGGAAATGGTAGCCGAGCAGCCGGCCCGCTTCCATCCGGTAGCCCAGCGACTTCGTTCCGCTGACATCGAAGATCAGATCGAGCATGGTGCGGCGGCCGGCCCATAGCTGGGCCATGAAACTGTCTTCGGCGGCGCAGGAATTGATCGCCTCGATCTCGGGCTCCGCGAGCAACTGATCGGTCATCTTGTCGACGAGCAGATGCCCGGGCGAATATCGCGCGAACTGCGCATCGTATGCTGTCTTCCAGGTGTAGGCGGTCGAGCCGCCATACATCAGCACCTGCGCGGCCGCCACCTCGCCGTTCACCTGCAGCAAGGCGACGGAGCAAGCCTGACGGTCGGCCAGATTCTGCACCAACTGTCTGGTGAAGGCGGCATCGCGGACGTCCGACAGCAGCGCCGTGCCCCGCTCGCCCTTCCAACTTGCCTTTTCCATCGTCAGAAATGTCTCGAACGCCTGGCGGACCGCGCCGGGCGACCGATCGTTGACGATATCGACGGCGCCAAGCGCTGACAATCTGTTCCAGTCCTGACGCAGTTTTTTCCGCGTCGAGCCGCTACGCTTCACGCCGAATTCCGTCGTCACGAAAGGTCGGCTGCTCGTTGCAACGAGCAACGGTTCGATGCCACGCGCGCCCAGCCATTTCGACATGGCGGCATAGCTCGGGCATTCCCCGTCGAGCGACGTGAGGCTGAGGACATCAGGCAGCAGCGGGTCTTGTTCGATGGCGGCGAGGAACGCGGGAACGACCTGATCGGCGAAAGCCGGATCGACGACGGGGCTGGAGAGAAAAGCGTACTCGTAGGGCAGCGCTTCCGATACCTTTGGCCACAGCCGCACCGCCTGCCGCACCTGCAACGCCCAGATGCCCACGAGCCTGCGCCGCGCAGCGCCCTGCTCCCAGGCCAGCAACACGCGTATCTTGGCAAAGTCGGTCGCAACGACCGCCGCAAGCGCGGCCGGATTCATGAACACGTTCGACGACGCACGCCGCACCAGCTCGTCCCATTGCAGGGCGATGTCCAGCCTGGGTGAATCAATCGTTACCGTGATCATCGAAATTCGCGCTCTTCAACCGCGCCGATCGTGGTTGCGGGAGATTGCTTTTCGATTAAGCGGACGCGGGACTGACTGGATTGTGAAGCACCAATTCAGGGTTCCTTTGCGATTCTCGGCCATGCATGGAGCCTTGCGATCAGAGGCAAGACGCATGCGCTACACGGATGTTGCCATCATCGGCGGCGGGCTCGCCGGTTCGACCGCCGCGGCGATGCTCGGACGCGCGGGCATCTCGGCGTGCCTGATCGACCCGCACCTGAATTACCCGCCCGAGCTGCGCTGCGAGAAGCTCGGCGGAGACCAACTCGAGCTGTTGCGCAAGACCGGCCTCGCCGAAGAGACGCTGCGCGCCACGACGCTGGATGGCCAGGTGTGGGAGGCGCGGTTCGGCTATGTCGTCGCCAAGAAGCCCAGCGATCAGCACGGCATCCTCTACGACACGCTGGTCAACACCATGCGCGCGCAGATTCCCGGTGATGTCGAGATCATCCATGCCAAGGCCTACGCTGTTTCGAACAGCGCCGACCGGCAGAAGATCGTGCTATCGAACAACCAGGAGATCTCGGCACGGCTCGTCGTGCTCGCCAACGGCCTGAACACCGGCCTGCGCCACACGCTCGGCATGCAGCGCCGCATCACCAGCGCGTGCCATTCGATCACGCTAGGCTTCGATGTCGTGCCGGCCGGCCGCGTGATGTTCGATTTTCCAGCGCTGACCTATTGGCCGGGCCGGCCGAGCGCGCGCATGGCCTATCTTACGTTGTTCCCGATCGGCGGAACGATGCGCGCCAATCTCATGGTCTACCGCGACATGACCGACCCATGGCTGCAGCAGTTCAGGGAGTCGCCGGAAGCAACCATGCTCAGCACAATGCCAGGGCTTGCGCGCATGACCGGAGGCTTCATGGTCTCCGGGCCGATCAGGATCAGGCCCGCCGATCTCTACGTCACCGAAGGATATTTGCAGCCCGGCATCGTCCTGGTCGGCGACGCGTTCTCCACCTCCTGCCCCGCCGCCGGCACCGGTAGCGACAAGGTCTTCACCGACGTCGAGCGACTGTGCAACGTCCACATCCCGGCGTGGCTTTCGAGCGACGGCATGGACGTGCGGAAGATCCAGGCGTTCTACGACGATCCGGTCAAGCAGGCCTGCGAGGCACGATCGCTTGCCAAGGCCTACCACCTTCGCTCGCTGTCGATCGACCATGGCCTGACCTGGCGCGCCGGACGCTGGGGCCGCTTCGTGGTCCGCTTCGCGCAAGGCGTCCGCTATTCCACCGCCGGCGCGTTTCGCCCAGCGCGGCAAGGCCGGATCGCGACGTCAAGCTGAGCGATCACTCCTCGTCGTCGTCTTCATCGTCGTCGTCGGCCTGCGCGGCGGCATTGTGCGCGACATGGCCCTGATCGTCCCAGAGCTTGCGGTAGATGCCGTTTGCGGCGAGCAGCTCGGCATGGGTGCCGCGCTCGATCGCCTTGCCGCCGGAGATCACGATGATCTCGTCCATGTCGACCACCGACGTCAGCCGGTGCGTCGACCAGATCATAGTGCGGCCGGCGGCGACCCTGAACAGCGTACGGTTGATCGCGGCCTCCGTGGTCTGGTCGAGGGCCGAGGTGGCTTCGTCGAGCAGCAGCACGGACGGATTGCGGATGATGGCGCGCGCGATCGCGATGCGCTGGCGCTGGCCGCCCGACAGGGTGTCGCCGCGCTCGCCGACCACGGTGTCGTATTTCTGTGGCAGGCTCATGATGAAGCGATGGATCTCGGCCTTGCGCGCGGCGTCCACGACTTCCTCGTCGCTTGCACCTTCCTTGCCGAGGCGGATGTTCTCCCGGATCGACATGTTGAACAGCATGTTCTCCTGGAACACGACCGCCATGCTCCGCCTGAGCGATTCGCGCGTCACCTTGCGGATATCGACGCCGTCGATGGTGACGCGGCCCTCGTCGGGCACGTAAAGCCGCAGGATGAGATTGAGCAGCGTGCTCTTGCCCGAGCCAGAGGGGCCGACGATCGCGATGCGCTGGCCGACCTTGAGCTTGAGGCTGAAATTATCCAGCAGCGGCTCCTGACTGCCCTCGTACTGGAAGGTCACGCGCTCGAAGGTGATGTCATTGGTTATGCGCGGCAGGTCCGGCGCGCCCGGCCGGTCGGCGCCGCGCGTCGGCTCATCCAGGAGTTCCTGGATGTGCTGCACCGCCGCCGCCGACTGGATCGATACCGGGATGAAGTGCATCAGGTGCGCGATGTTGTAGGACACCTCCCAGAACGCGCTTTCGAAGGTGACGAAAGTGCCGATGGTGATCTGGCCCTTGGTGGCGAGATAGGCGCCAATCGCGAGCACCACGAGGTGCAACAGCAGCACCGCGATGGTGACGGTGCGCTCCACCATGGTCGACAGGAACATGGCGGAGGCCGCCTTCCGCCGCACGTCGTTGTTGCGCATCGTGAACCAGCCGAGCGCGCGGCGCTGCAGGTTGAACGCCTTCACCACGGCCTGGGCCGCGACATTCTCCTGCACGGTGCCGAGCAGCGCGGCCTCGTTCAGCTTCTGCTCGTAATTGGCCTGCACCGCTTTCGGGGTCAGGATCCGCGGCCCGATCAGGGTGATCGGAAACACGAGTAGCGCGACCACGGCGAGCTGCCAGCTCAGGAACAGCATCAGGATGATGCCGGCAATGAGCTCCAGGAACGGCAAGGCGGCGCTGTTGGCGAAGCTCTTGACCGAGCCCTCGAAGGCCGAAAGATCGATCGAGAACCGTGACAGGATCTCGCCGCGCTTGGTGCGGGCGAAATAGGCCGACGGCAGGTTCTGGACGTGCTCGAACAGTTTGGTCCGCGCGTCGGAAATGATGCAGGCGGCAAGCCGCGCGTCCCAGCGTTCGTACCAGACCGCGATGATGGAGGTGATGATCCCGGCGGCGGCGAGCACGCCGAGGATCTTGTAGAGCGCCTGAAAATCTTCCTCGCCGAGGGCATCGTCGATCAGGAACTTCAGGCTGAGCGGCATGATGACGTTGAACAACGTCTCGACCACAAGGCCGAAGCTGACGAAGACCAGCATCTGCTTGTAGTTGGCGAGATACGGCTTGACGAAGCCGTAGATCGTGGCGAGCGCGCCGGCGGCTTCCTTGGCGGTGAAGACGACGAGGTCCTCGTCCTCATCATCGTCATCGAGCTCGACTTCGTTCTCGTCGTCGGCTTCGTCATCATCATCGGGAGGCGGTGATGTCGACGAAGGCTTCCCGCCGGGCCTAGACGTAGCGGAATCGGCATTCGCCCCGAGCTTCTTTTTCAGCTCGAGTTCATCCGTCGCAACCGGATTGTGACCGTCAGATGATGGGGGCTTCGATGCCAATGAAACCAACCGATACTGCACGGCCGGCATGACCGCAAATCGAGCGCGACAGCGCGATACGCGCTATGCCAACGATTCTATGCGATCAGCAAGGATTGGGCAAAGCAATTGAACCGGCCGATTGCGCCGGCCAACCCTTGGGTCAATCCTCGTCCTCGACTTTGTCGAAGAACGAATAGCGCAACGCGTCGGAGTCGCCGTACCAGTGGCCGGGCCCCTTGTTGGCGGCGCGCGCCGCGGTCCACAGCGCCTCGGTGCAGTCGCGACGGTGGGCGGCGAGATCAAAACCGTTGCCGAAGAACAGTTCCGACCATTCCCACCAGGTGGCGAGCTTCTTGACGCCACGCAACAGATCGTAGCGGTCGATCAAGCCGGGCGCGAGATCCGAGGTCACCGAGCCGAACACGAGGCCGGTCTTGACCACGCGATGCAGTTCGCGCGCCGCGCGCACCACCTGCTTTCCGCCGAGATGGCAGAGGCTGGTCTCGAACACGAAGTCGAATTCGTTGTCCTCGAATGGCAGGTCGACGACCGAGCCGAGCTTGTTGTACTTCTGCAGCGCCTTCGGCGTCTTGCCGTGGATGAAGCGGTTGTTCTCGACACCCCAGGCGTCAACCCCGCGCTCGCGCAGCGCGCCGACCAGTTCGCCGCTGGCCGAGCCCGCCACCAGGAGCTTGTAGCCCTTGGCCTCGCCCCAGACGAGCTGGATCATCTCCATCAGCAGCGCGGGATCGGTGAAGTGGCGCCACGACTCGCTGTACGGACCCTGCCCGCGATAATTCTCGAAATAATCGCGGTCGATCTTGTCCGACAGCGGCCGCTCGGCCTGGGCGCGGGCATAGCGCAGCCGGATCATCTCGGTCAGGATGATGTCGGTCGCGGCATCGGAGGAATCGAGCAGGCCGTTCAGGGTGGAATCGAACAGATAGTCGCCGACCACGACGATGCCGGGATGGTCCTTCGGCTCGGGACGATGGTTGGTCATGACGTCGCGCGCCGGCAGGCCGCCGGGCAGCGCGTTCACCGAGCTCAGCCAGCGGTGGATCTTGCCCTCGAGGAAATGCTCGCGCGCATTGCCGAGGGAAGCCGGCAGCGACTTCAACGCAGCGTCGATCAGTTCCTGGTCGGTCAGATTGGCAAAGGCCAGCGCGTCCGAACCCGCAATCAGCCAGTTCAGGACGCCGTGCCTGCCAACGTCGTGGCGCGAGCCTTCGTTGTAGACGCAGCAGCCGCCGAACGCGTCCGACATGAACCAGGAGCCCGGGATCTTCTCGCCCCAGAACGGCTCGTCGAACAGGATCGAGACGCGCAGGTAGTGCGCCGGGCGGTCGAAATAGGAGATGTGCTTGACCATCGACTGGCGCAACTCCTCGCCGTCCCAGCCGAGCGTGGCGAGCCAGGAATGCGGCAGGCAGACCAGCACGAGGTCGAAGTCACGCGTCTCCGGCCCCTTCCCGTTCATCATGTTGAGGCGGTAGCGGCCGTTGCCGGCCTTGCCGACTTTCAGCACCCGGTGATTGAGCTGGATGTCGGCATCGACTTCCGAGCGCAGGCATTCGACGAGCTGCTCATTGCCGTTCTGGATCGAGTACAGGCCGATATAGCCGTCGATATCCATCACGAAATTCTTCAGCGCATTGAGCCCGTTGGTGTTGTGGCTCTCGGTCGCGATGTCGGAGCGCGCCATCACCTTGAAGAAGCGCTTGGCGGTCGGGTCCTCGACCTCCTCGTCGAGCAACTGCTCGCAGGTCTTGTGGGCCCAGGGATGCTCGTTGTCGTGCGCGCCGACGCCTTCGTAGTATTCGGCCGGCGAGATCATCTCGGTGCAGCGCTTGCGGAACGCTTCGATCGCCTCGGCGGTCTTCGCGCCGAATTTGCGGCGCATGCCCGGCACGTCATTCAGGAACTCGCCGTCGAGCTGGACCTGCTCGGCATCCATCGGAATGGTCTGCAGGCCGAAATGCTGGATCAGTTCGCGCAGCGGATCCGGGCCGGTCATCGAATAATCGTAGATCTCGGCGACGCCGGCCTCGTAGGTCGCGGGTGCGGTATCGAATTTGCGCGTGACGATCTTGCCGCCGAGCCGGTCCGACGCCTCGTAAATGGTGACGCGGCAGAGGTCGCCGAGCTTCCTCTTCAGGTACCAGGCGCTCATCAGCCCGCCGGGGCCGCCGCCAACGATTGCGAGATCAAGCATGGGGATTCCGTTCTTCCGGGCGGGCGAAGCACCCGGCCGCGGCCGCTCTTAGCAGAAGCGCTTTTCTGTCTGAAGGAAAGATGAACAAAGCGCGTTCCTGCAGCGCAGCACAAGAGGAGAGCAGCAAAAAGGCCGGCAAAAAGCCGGCCTTTTCGTGAGTACCGTAGTTTTGCGGGGTGTTACTCCGCAGGCGGCAGCGCCAGCGGCTCCGCTTCGGGCGCGGACGGCACGATCGCCGCCTGCTTCTCGCGCTCGTCGAGGATCAGCTTGTCGCGCTTCATGGCGACTTCGCGGATCCGAGCCATCGAGGCGCCCGTGCCTGCCGGGATCAGCCGGCCGACAATGACGTTCTCCTTGAGGCCTTCCAGCGGGTCCACCTTGCCGTTGACGGCGGCTTCGGTGAGCACGCGGGTGGTCTCCTGGAACGAGGCCGCCGAGAAGAACGAGCGGGTCTGCAGGCTCGCCTTGGTGATGCCGAGCAGCACCGGGGTTCCGGTCGCGGGCTTCTTGCCCTCTTCCTTGGCCTTGGTGTTGAGCGCGTCGAACTCGATCTTGTCGACCTGCTCACCCGAGATCATGTCGGTGTCGCCCTGATCGGTGACCTCCACCTTCTGCAGCATCTGACGGACAATCACCTCGATGTGCTTGTCGTTGATGAGCACGCCCTGCAGCCGGTAGACCTCCTGGATTTCGTTGACCAGGTAGGCAGCGAGCTCCTCGATGCCCTTGATCGCCAGGATGTCGTGCGGCGCCGGATTGCCTTCGACGATGAAATCGCCCTTTTCGACGATGTCGCCGTCCTGAAGGTGGATGTGCTTGCCCTTCGGGATCAGGTACTCGCGCGGCTCCTCGGTCTTGTCGGTCGGCTCGATCGAGATGCGGCGCTTGTTCTTGTAGTCGCGGCCGAAGCGGATGGTGCCCGCCAGTTCCGCGATGATCGCCGCATCCTTCGGCTTGCGCGCCTCGAACAGTTCGGCCACGCGCGGCAGACCGCCGGTGATGTCGCGGGTCTTGGCGCTCTCGGTCGAGATACGCGCCAGGATGTCGCCGGGCTTCACCTGCGCACCGACGTCAACCGACAGAATCGCGTCGACCGACAGCATGTAGCGGGCATCGCCACCACGCGCCAGTTTCATCACCTTGCCGTCCTTGCCCTTGACCACGATGGCCGGGCGCAGATCCGCGCCGCCACGCGTCGATCGCCAGTCGATGACGACGCGCTTGGCGATACCGGTGGATTCGTCCAGCGTCTCCGAGATCGACTGGCCCTCGACCAGGTCCTCGAACCCGATCGTACCCTCGACCTCGGTGAGCACCGGACGGGTGTACGGATCCCACTCGGCGATGCGCTGGCCGCGCTTGACCATATCGCCCTCGTCGACATGCATGCGCGAGCCGTACTGGATGCGATGGGTCGCACGCTCGGTGCCGTCGGCATCGACGATCGCAACCACCATGTTGCGAACCATCGCGACCAGGTGGCCTTCGCTGTTGCGGGCGATCGCCTTGTTCCTGATCACGATCTTGCCGTCGAAGTTCGACTCCACGAACGACTGCTCGTTGATCTGCGCCGCGCCGCCGATGTGGAACGTACGCATCGTCAGCTGCGTGCCCGGCTCGCCGATCGACTGCGCCGCGATCACGCCGACCGCCTCGCCGTGGTTGACCGGGGTGCCGCGGGCGAGATCGCGTCCGTAGCACTTGGCGCAGATGCCGTTGATGAGCTCGCAGGTCAGCGCCGAACGGATCTTCACCTCCTGGATGCCGGCCTTCTGGACGGCGTCCACATGGGACTCCTCCATCAGCGTTCCGCGCGCGATCAGGACGTCGTTGGTCGCGGGATCGCGCACGTCATCGCAGGCCACGCGGCCCAGGATGCGCGAGCCGAGCGAGGCGACCACCGTGCCGGCATCGATGATGGCGCGCATCTTGATGCCGAGATGGGTGCCGCAGTCGCTGGACGTGATGATACAGTCCTGCGCCACGTCGACCAGGCGGCGGGTCAGGTACCCGGAGTTCGCGGTCTTCAACGCGGTGTCCGCGAGGCCCTTGCGGGCGCCGTGGGTCGAGTTGAAGTACTCGAGCACCGAGAGGCCTTCCTTGAAGTTGGAAATGATCGGCGTCTCGATGATCTCGCCCGACGGCTTCGCCATCAGGCCGCGCATGCCGGCGAGCTGGCGCATCTGCGCCGGCGAACCACGCGCACCGGAATGCGCCATCATGTAGATCGAGTTGATGTCGGCATCCGCCCCGCTGGCCGTCTTCTTGGTCGAGGAGATCTCCTTCATCATCGCCTTGGCGACTTCTTCGCCAGCCTTCGACCAGGCGTCGACGACCTTGTTGTACTTCTCGCCATGGGTGATCAGGCCGTCATTGTACTGCTGCTCGAAATCCTTCGCCAGCGTACGGGTCTGGTCGACGATCTTCCACTTCGACGCCGGCACGACCATGTCGTCCTTGCCGAACGAGATGCCGGCCTTGAAGGCGTTGTAGAAGCCGAGCGCCATGATGCGGTCGCAGAAGATCACCGTCTCCTTCTGGCCGCAGTGCCGGTAGACTTGGTCGATCACGCCGGAGATCTCGCGCTTGGTCATCAGCTTGTTGATGATGTCGTACGAAGTCCTCGGGTGCTTCGGCAGCAGGTTGCCGAGCATGACGCGGCCCGCCGTGGTTTCGATCCAGCGCTTGCTCTTCTTGCCTTCCTCGTCGAGGCCCTCCCACCGGTACTTGATCTTGGTGTGGAGGTGGATGACCTTCGAGTGCAGGGCATGCTCGAGCTCGGCCATGTCGCCGAACACCTTGCCCTCGCCGGGCAGGCCTTCGCGCATGATCGAGACGTAGTAGAGGCCGAGCACGATGTCCTGCGACGGCACGATGATCGGCTGGCCGTTCGCGGGGTGCAGGATGTTGTTGGTCGACATCATCAGGACGCGCGCTTCGAGCTGCGCTTCGAGCGACAGCGGAACGTGCACGGCCATCTGGTCGCCGTCGAAGTCGGCGTTGAACGCGGCGCAGACCAGCGGGTGAAGCTGGATCGCCTTGCCCTCGATCAGCACCGGCTCGAACGCCTGGATGCCCAGGCGATGCAGCGTCGGCGCGCGGTTCAAGAGCACCGGATGTTCGCGGATCACCTCGTCCAGGATATCCCAGACCTCGGGCCGCTCCTTCTCGACCAGCTTCTTCGCCTGCTTCACGGTCGTCGACAGGCCCTTGGCGTCAAGCCGCGAATAGATGAACGGCTTGAACAGTTCGAGCGCCATCTTCTTCGGCAGGCCGCACTGATGCAGGCGCAGCTCGGGACCGACCACGATCACCGAACGGCCGGAATAGTCGACGCGCTTGCCGAGCAGGTTCTGACGGAAGCGCCCCTGCTTGCCCTTGAGCATGTCGGCGAGCGACTTCAGCGGACGCTTGTTGGCGCCGGTGATGACGCGACCGCGGCGGCCGTTGTCGAACAGTGCGTCGACGGCCTCCTGCAGCATGCGCTTCTCGTTGCGGATGATGATGTCGGGCGCGCGCAGCTCCATCAGCCGCTTCAAGCGGTTGTTGCGGTTGATGACGCGGCGGTAGAGGTCGTTGAGGTCAGACGTCGCGAAGCGGCCGCCATCGAGCGGCACAAGCGGGCGCAGATCCGGCGGAATCACCGGAATGACCGTCATGATCATCCATTCCGGCTTGTTGCCGGAGACGCGGAAGGCCTCGACGATCTTCAACCGCTTGGCGAGCTTCTTGTGCTTGATGTCGGAGTCGGTCTCCTGCATCTCGGCGCGCAGCGAGAGCTCGAGCTTCTCCAGCTCGAGGCCCTTCAGCAATTCACGGATCGCCTCGGCGCCGATCATGGCGGTGAAGCTGTCCTGGCCGTATTCGTCCTGCGCCCTCAGGTACTCGTCTTCCGACAGGAGCTGACGGTCCTTGAGCGCGGTGAGACCCGGCTCGAGCACGACGTAGTACTCGAAGTACAGGATGCGCTCGAGATCCTTCAGCGTCATGTCGAGCAGAAGGCCGATGCGCGACGGCAGCGACTTCAGGAACCAGATGTGGGCGACGGGCGCTGCGAGCTCGATATGGCCCATGCGCTCGCGCCGGACGCGCGACAGCGTGACCTCGACCGAGCACTTTTCGCAGATGATGCCCTTGTACTTCATCCGCTTGTACTTGCCGCACAAGCACTCGTAGTCCTTGATCGGCCCGAAGATGCGGGCGCAGAACAGCCCGTCCCGCTCCGGCTTGAAGGTGCGGTAGTTGATGGTCTCCGGCTTCTTGATCTCGCCGTAGGACCAGGACAGAATCTTCTCCGGGGACGCGATCGAAATCCGGATCTGGTCGAAGACCTGGGCCGGCGTCGTCGGATTGAAAAGATTCATAATCTCTTGGTTCATGGTCTTCTCCGTCTGCCGACTTTCGTCGGCCCATGCATTCCTTTTCTGTCATGCCCCGCGAAGGCGGGGCATCCAGTAATCACCGCAGCCGCGGGTTACTGGATCGTCCGCCGGAGCTTGTCATCGGGCCGGCCTTTTGCCGGACCCGTTGGCGGACGATGACGGCGGCAAAGGCGGCGTCACCGCCGCCTTCACGAAATTACTCGGCCGCTTCCGACGTCGGCGCCGGTCCCACCTTGGAATTGTGCAGGTCGACGTTGAGGCCGAGCGAGCGCATTTCCTTGACCAGCACGTTGAACGACTCGGGGATACCGGCCTCGAACGTGTCGTCGCCGCGCACGATCGCCTCGTACACCTTGGTACGGCCGGCGACGTCGTCCGACTTCACGGTCAGCATCTCCTGCAGCGTGTAGGCCGCGCCATAGGCTTCCAGCGCCCACACCTCCATTTCGCCGAAGCGCTGGCCGCCGAACTGCGCCTTGCCGCCCAGCGGTTGCTGGGTGACCAGCGAGTACGGGCCGATCGAGCGGGCGTGGATCTTGTCGTCCACCAGATGGTGCAGCTTCAGCATGTAGATGTAGCCCACCGTCACCTTGCGATCGAAGGGATCGCCGGTGCGGCCGTCATAGACGGTCGACTGGCCGGAGGCGTCGAAGCCGGCAAGCTTCAGCATCTCCTCGATGTCGGCCTCCTTGGCGCCGTCGAACACCGGGGTTGCGATCGGCACGCCATGGCTCAGATTGCGGCCCAGCTCGATCAGCTCGTTGTCGTTCAGCGAGCGGATCGTTTCATCGTCGCCATAGATCCTCTTCAGGGTCTCGCGCAGCGGCTTGAGATCCTGCCTCTGGTAATAGGCGTCGATGGTCTGGCCGATGCGCCTGCCGAGGCCGGCGCAGGCCCAGCCGAGATGCGTCTCGAGGATCTGGCCGACGTTCATGCGCGAGGGCACGCCGAGCGGGTTCAGCACGATGTCCGCATGCGTACCATCCTCAAGGAACGGCATGTCCTCGATCGGCACGATCTTGGACACCACGCCCTTGTTGCCGTGGCGGCCGGCCATCTTGTCGCCGGGCTGGATCTTGCGCTTCACCGCGACGAAGACCTTGACCATCTTCATCACGCCGGGCGGCAGTTCGTCGCCGCGCTGCAGCTTTTCGACCTTGTCGAGGAAGCGCTGCTCGAGCCCCTTCTTCGACTCGTCGTACTGCTTACGCATCGCCTCGATCTCGGCCATCAGCTTGTCGTTGGGCGAGGCGAACAGCCACCACTGCGACTTCGGATACTCATCGAGCACCGCGCGGGTGATCTTGGTGTCCTTCTTGAAGCCCTTCGGACCGGAGATGCCCTGGCGGTTCTCCAGGAGCTCGGCGAGACGGTTGTAGACGTTGCGGTCCAGGATCGCCTGCTCGTCGTCGCGGTCCTTGGCGAGACGCTCGATCTCCTCCCGCTCGATCGCCAGCGCACGCTCGTCCTTGTCGACGCCGTGGCGGTTGAACACGCGGACTTCCACGATCGTGCCCTGCACGCCCGGGGGCACGCGGAGCGAGGTGTCGCGGACGTCGGAGGCCTTTTCGCCGAAGATGGCACGGAGCAGCTTCTCTTCCGGCGTCATCGGGCTTTCGCCCTTCGGCGTGATCTTGCCGACCAGGATGTCGCCGGCGCGCACTTCCGCGCCGATATAGACGATGCCGGCTTCGTCGAGGTTCTTCAGCGCCTCTTCCGAAACGTTCGGAATGTCGCGCGTGATTTCCTCCGGACCCAGCTTGGTATCGCGGGCCATCACCTCGAACTCCTCGATGTGGATCGAGGTGAAGACGTCGTCCTTCACGATCCGCTCGGAGAGCAGGATCGAGTCTTCGAAGTTGTAGCCGTTCCACGGCATGAACGCGACCAGCACGTTGCGGCCGAGCGCGAGCTCGCCGAGATCGGTCGACGGACCGTCAGCGATGATGTCGCCCTTCTTGACGATGTCCCCCACCTTCACCAGCGGACGCTGATTGATGCAGGTCGACTGGTTGGAGCGCTGGTACTTCATTAGACGGTAGATATCGACGCCCGACTTGGTCGGATCGAGATCTTCCGTGGCGCGGATGACGACGCGGGTGGCGTCGATCTGGTCGATCACGCCCGAGCGGCGGGCCGCAATCGCGGCGCCCGAGTCCCGGGCAACCACGCCTTCCATGCCGGTGCCGACGAACGGCGCCTCGGCGCGAACCAGCGGCACCGCCTGGCGCTGCATGTTCGAGCCCATCAGCGCGCGGTTGGCGTCGTCGTTCTCAAGGAACGGAATCAGCGCGGCGGCCACCGAAACGAGCTGCTTCGGCGACACGTCCATGTAGTCGACCTTGTCAGGGGTCACCGGCAACACTTCGCCGGCGTGACGGCAGACCACGAGGTCTTCGGTGAAGCGGCCCTTCGGATCCAGCGGCACGTTGGCTTGCGCGACGCGGTAGCGGCCCTCCTCCATCGCCGACAGGTACACCACCTCGTCGGTGACGCGACCCTCCTTGATCTTTCGGTAGGGCGTCTCGACGAAGCCGTACTTGTTGACGCGCGCAAACGTCGCGAGCGAGTTGATCAGGCCGATGTTCGGACCTTCCGGCGTCTCGATCGGGCAGATACGGCCGTAATGCGTCGGGTGCACGTCGCGCACCTCGAAGCCGGCGCGCTCGCGGGTCAGACCGCCCGGGCCAAGCGCCGACAGGCGCCGCTTGTGGGTGATCTCCGAGAGCGGGTTGGTCTGGTCCATGAACTGCGAGAGCTGCGAGGAGCCGAAGAATTCACGCACGGCGGCCGCCGCCGGTTTCGCGTTGATCAGGTCCTGCGGCATGACGGTGTCGATATCGACGCTCGACATGCGCTCCTTGATCGCGCGCTCCATGCGGAGCAGGCCGATGCGGTACTGGTTCTCCATGAGTTCGCCGACCGAGCGCACGCGACGGTTGCCGAGATGGTCGATGTCGTCGATCTCGCCCTTGCCGTCGCGCAGGTCGACCAGCGTCTTGATGACGGCGAGGATGTCTTCCTTGCGCAGCGTGCGATGGGTGTCGGGCGCATCGAGCTCGAGGCGCATGTTCATCTTGACGCGGCCGACCGCGGAGAGATCGTAGCGCTCGGAATCGAAGAACAGCGACTGGAACATGGCCTGCGCCGAATCCAGCGTCGGCGGCTCGCCCGGACGCATCACGCGGTAGATGTCGAACAGCGCGTCCTCGCGCGTCATGTTCTTGTCAGCCGACAGGGTGTTGCGGATATAGGCGCCGACGTTGACGTGGTCGATGTCGAGCAGCGGCAGGTCCTTGTAGCCCTGCTCGTTGAGCGACTTCAGGAGCTTCTCGGTGATCTCCTCGCCGGCTTCGGCGTAGATCTCGCCGGTCTTCGGATTGACGAGGTCCTCGGCGAGGTAATTGCCGACCAGTTCCTCATCCGACAGACGCAACGCCTTGAGGCCCTTCTCCTGCAACAGGCGGGCTTGGCGAACGGTGAGCTTCTTGCCGGCCTCGAGCACGACCTTGCCGGTGTCGGCGTCGATCAGGTCGTTGACCGTGGAATAGCCGCGGAAACGGTTGGCGTCGAACGGCACGCGCCAGCCTTCCTTGGTCCGCTTGTAGCTGATCTTCTTGTAGAAGGTCGAAAGGATCTGCTCCCCGTCGAGACCGAGCGCGTACATCAGCGAGGTCACGGGAATCTTGCGGCGGCGATCGATGCGCGCGAACACGATGTCCTTGGCGTCGAACTCGATGTCGAGCCAGGAGCCGCGATAGGGGATCACGCGCGCCGCGAACAGGAGCTTGCCCGAGGAGTGGGTCTTGCCCTTGTCGTGGTCGAAGAACACGCCCGGCGAGCGGTGCATCTGGGAGACGATGACGCGCTCGGTGCCGTTGACGACGAAGGTGCCGTTCATGGTCATGAGCGGGATGTCGCCCATGTAGACGTCCTGCTCCTTGATGTCCTTGACCGACTTGGCACCGGTCTCCTCGTCAATATCGAACACGATGAGGCGCAGCGTCACCTTGAGCGGCGCAGCGAAGGTCATGCCGCGCTGGCGGCACTCGTCGACGTCATATTTCGGCGGCTCGAACTCGTAGCGCACGAACTCCAGCATTGAGGTGCCGGAGAAGTCCGAGATCGGGAACACGGAACGGAACACGGCCTGCAGGCCTTCGTCCGCCCGCCCCCCCTGGGGCTCATCGACCATCAGAAACTGGTTGTAGGACGCCTTCTGAACCTCAATGAGGTTCGGCATCTCCGCGACTTCCTTGATGTGACCAAAGAACTTGCGTACGCGTTTGCGACCGGTGAATGTCTGCTGCGCCATCGGGGCCTCTCATTTTCGCCGCCCTTTTGGGGCGTACCTTCCGGAGCGCGGCTGCCACCGCGCCCGGGTTGAATTTCGATTCGTTTCGAAGGAACAAGGGCCAAATTCAGGAACCAAATCCTCAATTCGTTCTTGTCACCTTCAAAACGCAAAAGGACGCGCGGGGCGCTTGACGCACCCGCCCGTCAAAACTTCTCGCTTCACGGACTGAAAAAGCCCGAAATCTGCCTGTCTCCCAACGGTTCCCGTGGAAGCCCTGCCGCCCCCGCCGCCAACCGTGTTTTCCGCTGCCACCCCGATATGGGGCGGCGATCATGGAGATTCGAGGGTTAAGTCTACGAATCCCCACACTTTTTTGTGTATAACCCGTAGCGCGACAACCCGTCGCACGCCTTTTGCATGGCGGGGGCGCGCCGGGCGCACCCCCGCCTCGCGCATTACTTGAGTTCGACCTTCGCGCCAGCCTTTTCGAGCTGGGCCTTGATCTTGTCGGCTTCTTCCTTGTTGACGCCTTCCTTGACCGGCTTCGGAGCGCCTTCGACAAGGTCCTTGGCTTCCTTCAGGCCCAGCCCGGTGATGGCGCGGACTTCCTTGATGACCTCGATCTTCTTGTCGCCGGCCGCAGCCAGCACGACCGAGAACTCGGTCTTTTCTTCGGCCGGAGCGGCGGCGGCGCCACCAGCGGCGGGACCAGCCACTGCCACGGCAGCGGCGGCGGACACGCCCCACTTCTCTTCCAGGAGCTTTGCGAGTTCGGCCGCTTCGAGCACGGTGAGGCTCGAGAGGTCGTCGACGATTTTCTGCAAGTCAGCCATTGATCTGTTTCCTTAAACGTTTGGTTCGAACCAGGGTTTGAGTTTTGCGAAGGGCGTCAGGCCGCTTCGCCCTTTGAGGCATGAGCCTGAATGACGCGCGCGAGCTTGGCCGCGGGCGCATTGGAGAGCTGGGCGAGCTTGGTCGCCGGGGCCACGATGAGGCCGACGATCTTGCCGCGCAGTTCGTCCAGCGACGGCAGCGAGGCAAGCGCCTTGACGCCATCGACATTCAGGACGGTTTTACCCATCGAGCCGCCGAGGATGACGAACTTCTCGTTCGCCTTGGCGAAATCGATGGCAACCTTTGGCGCCGCAACCGGATCGTTGGAGGTAGCGATCACGGTCGGCCCCTTCAGAAGGGAGCCGATGGCAGCGACGTCAGTGCCTTCAAGAGCAATTTTGGCGAGACGGTTCTTCGAGACCTTCACCGAGGCGCCCGCCTGCTTCATCTGCATGCGCAGCTTCTGCATTTGGGCGACGGTGAGGCCGGAATAGTGAGCAACGATCGCAACGCTCGTGGTCTTGAAGACCTCGTTGAGCTGTTCGACCGCCTCTTTCTTTGCCGCTCGTTCCACAGCAAGCTCTCTCCGGTTGGCGGTCTTTCGCTCGCGCGGGACCGCCGGGTTGCACCCATCGTCCCACCCAAACCTTATGCCTCGGGACCGAAGTCCGAGGGACACGCCGGGCAAGACGACATTCTTGAAGCCTGCCCTCCCGTCGGCCTTTCGGCCGCGGGCTGTCGAGGTTCGAACCAAGTCGGCTTCTGCAAGGCCCGCTTAAGGCTCCGCGCGAAGCAAATCCGGTTTTCACCCGTCTATGCAGGCCATGCGATTAAGCCGTTGAAAAACCGAAGTTTGTCGCGGGCGCCTGCAGTCTCGGACAGGATCGAGGCCAACGGCTTAAGCCGCAGCCCCTGCCCTCATCCCAACGGGGCCGACGGGGTCGCTTCCTTTCGAGCAATCTAAGTGGATTGCCTGGAAGGAAAACTCTCCTATCGAGCCAAGTTTTCGGAATGCGAGCACGAGCGTGCCAGCGACCGCCAGCACGCCCGGAGGACGCTATTTAGCGGCTCCGCCCTCACTTGCCAAGAGCAAAATTCGGGCCGCGGACAGATCAGGCGAGCCGAACCTGATAAGGCAGCGGTTTGCTGGCGAAAAATGCCTCGAGATTGGCCAGCACGCAGTCCTGCATCGCCACATGCGATTCCAGGGTGTGGCCGCCGATATGTGGCGTGAGCACCACGTTCGGCAACGCGGTGAGCGCGTCCGGCGCGTGCGGCTCGGTTGCGTACACGTCGAGACCGGCACCGGCGATGGCTTGGTCCGACAGTGCCGCGAGCAGCGCGGCCTCATCGATTACGGAACCGCGCGAGATGTTGACGACGAAACCGTCGCGGCCGAGCCGGCGGAGGATATCGGCATTGACGGCGTGGTTGTTGTCCGGCCCGGCCCGCACCGCGATCATCAGGACGCTGCACCAGTCGGCCAGCGCCTCGAGGCTCGAAAAATACTGATACGGCACGTCGTGCCGGCTGCGGCTGAAATAGCCGACTTCGGTCTCGAAGGCGGCGACGCGCGCGGCAATCTTGCGGCCGATCTCGCCCATGCCATAGACGCCGACCCTGCGGCCGCGCATGCCCGCCTGCGGCCGCATCATCGGCGATGGTTTTGCCCCCGCCCAGTCGCCGCTCCGCACATAATTGTCCGCGACCGGCAGCCGGCGGACCGCCGCCAGCATCAGCGTCACCGCAATGTCGGCCACCGAGGCCGCATTGGCACCGGGGCTGTTGCCGACCGCGATGCTGCGCTTCGCGGCAGCGGCAAGATCGATGCCGTCATAGCCGGTGCCGTAGCAGATGATCGCGCCGAGCTTCGGCATCATGTCCATGGCGTCGGCCCCGAGCCGCCCACTGCCGCCGGCGGTGATCAGCGCCCGGATGTCGGCGAGTTCCGCGGCCGAGAACACCTCGTTCGGCCGCTTGCCGGCAGCGTTCAACAGTTCATAGCGCTCGCCGAAGCGCTGGAACTGGGCCTTGGGAAAGCGCGAATAGATCAGGACCTTATCGGGCATTGTTGTTCTTTCCTGCAAGCTACGCCACGCCGTAAAGCAAAGGGCGGAACCGGCTGCCCGATCCCGCCCTCTTTATCATGCGCCATGCCGGCGGTTAGCCGAGCAGCGTGCCCGGCTCGACCTTCACGCCCGGGCCCATGGTGGAGGAAACCGCCACGCGCTGGACGTAAGTGCCCTTGGCGCCGGCCGGCTTGGCCTTGACCACAGCATCCGCGAGCGCCTTGATGTTCTCGACCAGCTTGTCCTCGGAGAACGAGGCCTTGCCGACGCCAGCCTGGATGATACCGGCCTTCTCGACGCGGAACTCGACCGAGCCGCCCTTGGCGCCCTTCACGGCGCCGGTGACGTCCATGGTCACGGTGCCGATCTTCGGGTTCGGCATCATGCCGCGCGGACCGAGCACCTTACCGAGGCGGCCGACCAGCGGCATCATGTCGGGGGTGGCGATGCAGCGGTCGAAGTCGATATTGCCGGCCTGCACCTTCTCGACCAGGTCTTCGGCGCCGACGACGTCGGCACCCGCCGCCTTGGCCTCATCCGCCTTGGCGCCGCGGGCGAACACGCCGACGCGAAGCGTGCGGCCGGTGCCGTTCGGCAGGGTCACCACGCCGCGCACCATCTGGTCGGCGTGACGCGGGTCGACGCCGAGATTGATCGCGACCTCGATGGTCTCGTCGAATTTCGACTTGGCCCGCTCCTTGACCAGCTTGATGGCGTCCGCGAGCGGATAAAGCTTTTCGCGGTCAATACCTTCGCGGGCCTTCTTCAAACGCTTTCCGATTGCCATGGCGCCTTACCCCGCAACTTCCAGACCCATCGAACGGGCAGAGCCCTCGACCATCTTCATGGCCGCTTCGACGGTGTCGCAATTGAGATCCTTCATCTTCTTCTCGGCGATCTCGCGCACCTGCGCTTTGGTCACCTGGCCGGCCTTGTCGCGGCCCGGCGCCTTCGAGCCGGACTGGATCTTGGCAGCCTGCTTCAAGAAGTAAGACATCGGTGGCGTCTTCATCTCGAAGGTGAAGGAACGATCCGCATAGATGGTGATGACCACCGGGATCGGGGTGTTCTTCTCTTCCTTCTGCGTCTGGGCGTTGAACGCCTTGCAGAATTCCATGATGTTGAGACCGCGCTGACCGAGCGCGGGACCGATCGGTGGCGACGGGTTCGCCGCACCGGCCGGGACCTGAAGCTTCAGGTATCCGGTCACTTTCTTTGCCATGTATCACTCCTGTTGTGCCGGACATTGTCCGGCGGGTTCAGGTTCCGTGGTTCGGACCGGGAGCGGTTGGCGACCGCCCCCTTCCTCCCACGTCCTCTTCAAATCAGACCTTCTCGACCTGACCGAATTCCAGTTCGACCGGGGTGGCACGGCCGAAGATCGAGACAGCGACCTTCACGCGCGAGCGCGCCTCGTCGATTTCTTCCACCACGCCCGAGAACGAGGCGAACGGCCCGTCGGCCACCCGCACATTCTCGCCGATCTCGAACGACACCGAAGCCTTCGGCCGTTCCACGCCCTCCTGCACCTGGTGCAGGATCCGCATGGCCTCGGCTTCCGAGATCGGCATCGGCTTGTTTTCCGCGCCCAGGAAGCCGGTCACCTTCGGGGTATTCTTGATCAGGTGGAAGGCTTCGTCGGTGAGCTTCATCTTCACCAGCACATAGCCGGGGAAGAACTTGCGCTCGGCGTCGATCTTGCGGCCGCGGCGGACTTCGGTGACCTTCTCGGTCGGGACCAGCACCTGTTCGAACAGCTCTTCCAGCCCGCGCTGCTTGGCCTGTTCGCGGATCGATTCCGCCACCTTCTTCTCGAAGTTCGAGTAGGCGTGGACGATGTACCAGCGCTTGTCCATGGATTGCGTTAACGTGCTCATCAGTGGATGCCCAGGATGAGGGTAATAAGATAGCGGATGATCTGGTCCGCGGCGAAGAAGAAGATCGACGCCAGCGCGACCATCACAAACACCATGATCGTGGTGATCGTCGTCTCACGACGGGTCGGCCAGGTGACCTTGGCGGTCTCCGAGCGCACTTCCTGCAGGAATTTGAACGGGCTGAAAGCCATTCTTTAAAGTCCGCGTCCGTCGTCAGACGATTCAAGTGTTTCAGGAATCCGAACAGTCCTTGAGCGCCCAGCCCTCTCGCGAAGGATGAGCCGGGAAGCAGGCTCGGTGTTCGGGGGATTTAAAGCCGCGCCGGATATCCGCCTTTTAATCGCGGGCCGGCTGCAGGTGGCGGGTATGTACTGCGGGAGCGGTGAAACGTCAAGATATCGACATGCTGGCAGGAGTGGCAGGGCTCGAACCTGCGACCCCCGGTTTTGGAGACCGGTGCTCTACCAATTGAGCTACACTCCTAAGGAACCGAAGCGTCGCCGCCGGTTCGCGCCGTTTGAAGCACAGGGCATGCCCCGAATGCAAGGGTGAAGCGGTAAACACCCTGTTCAAGATCACACTTCTCGGCCAGACTTTGCCCCGACGCCGCGACAACAAGAAGCAACGGGAGAGACCATGACCGCGCAAACCGCCCCCAGGCCGACATCCGCCCCGCAGACGCCACCCCTGCCCTCCGCCAAGCCGGAGCAGCTTGGCCTCTCCAGCGTCCGGCTGCAGGCGATGTCCGACACCTTCAAGCGCGAGGTTGACAACGGAACCATCCCCGGCGCAACCGTGCTGGTGGCCCGCCGCGGCCAGATCGGCTGGTTCGACACCATCGGCCGGCAGGCCCCCGAGGGGGCTCCGATGGCGCATGACACCATCTTCCGCATCTTCTCGATGACCAAACCGATCGTCTCGGTCGGCATCATGATGCTGCTGGAGGACGGCCACTTTCTGCTCAGCGATCCCGTCGCGAAGTTCATCCCGGAATTCGCCGAGACCAAGGTCGGCGTCGAGCACAACGGCAAGCTCGAGCTGGTGCCGGCCAACCGCCCGATGACGATCCAGGACCTGCTCCGCCACACCTCCGGCCTGACTTACGACCACACCGGCAACGGCCTGGTGCAGCAGCTCTATCAGCAATCGCGGCTGCGCAGCCGCAAGATCACCAATGCCGAGCACGCGACCCTGCTCGCGAGCATGCCGCTGATCTGCCAGCCCGGCGCCGAGTTCAACTACAGCCGCTCCACCGACCTCCTCGGCAGCATCATCGAAGTCGTCAGCGGCAAGACGCTCAGTGCCTTCCTGACCGAACGCATCCTGGCGCCGCTGCAGATGACCGAGACCGGCTTCTACACCGGCGAAGAGAATGCAGCCCGGCTTGCCGAGGCGTTTGCGACCGATCCGTGGACCGGCGAGAAGGTGCAGCTGTTCAACATGCTGGAGCAGCCGGCGATGGAATCCGGCGGCGGCGGGCTGGTCTCGACCACGATGGACTATGCCCGCTTCTCGCAGATGCTGCTCAACGGCGGCGCGCTCGACGGCACCAGGATCATCGGCCGCAAGACGCTGCAACTGATGGCGTCGGATCACCTCGGCCCGCACGTGAAGATCCAGGGCACGCTGGTCCCACCCGGCCACGGCTTCGGCCTCGGCTTTGCGGTGCGCACCCATCAGGGCATCGCGCCGTTTCCGGGCTCGGTCGGCCAGTTCTTCTGGAGCGGCGTCGCCGGCACCTTCTTCTGGATCGATCCGGTCGAGGAGCTGTTCGCGGTGTTCATGTCGCAGGGCCCGGGCCAGCGCGACTATACCCGCACGCTGGTCAGGAACGGCGTCTACGCGGCGCTGGACTGACGCTGTCATTCCGGGGCAGCCCGTCAGGGCTGAACCCGGAACCTCGAGATTCCGGGTTCGCACTTCGTGCGCCCCGGAATGACGCTGTGTGTTCAACTGATCGTCGCACCGCCGTCGATCACCACCGTCTGGCCGGTCATGAAGTCGCCGGCCTTCGATCCCATCAGCACCGCGCAGCCGGCGATCTCGTCGGGGATGCCGATGCGCTGCAGCGGCGAGCGCGCGGTCGAGGCTTTCAGGTTCTCCGGATTGTCCCACAGCGCCTTGGCAAAGTCGGTCTTGATCAGGCCGGGCGCGATGCAGTTCACGCGGATATTGTGCTTGCCGTATTCGCAGGCGAGATTGCGCGCGAGCTGCATGTCGGCGGCCTTCGAGATCGCGTAGGCGCCGAGGATGGTCGATCCCTTCAGGCCGCCGATCGAGGACACGATGATGATCGAGCCGTCCTTGCGCTCGATCATCTGCGGCACCACCATCGAGATCAGCCAGTTGTTGGCGACGATGTTGTTCTCGAGGATCTTGCGGAACTGGTCGTCGGAGATGCCGGCCAGCGGGCCGTAATAGGGATTCGACGCCGCGTTACAGACCAGCACATCGATCTTGCCGAAGGCGCGGTTGCTTTCGTCGACGAGGTTCTGAAGGTTCTCCTTGCTCGAGATGTTCGCCGCGACCGCGGCTGCAGTACCCTTGCCGAACTTGCCGTTGATCTCTTTCGCCACCTCGTCGCAGACATCGGCCTTGCGCGAGGAGATCACCACCTTGGCGCCATGCTCTGCCATGCGCTCGGCAATGGCGCGGCCGATACCGCGTGTCGAGCCGGTGATGACGGCGACTTTTCCCTTCATGTCGAATAAGCTCATGTTTCTCTCCCACAAATGATGTCTTGATGTTGGTTCCGAGCTAAGCAGCGTTCGCCATCGCGGACAACTGTGCGTCAGGCGAGCTTGTTCTCCGGCACGACTTCCGGTCCGGCCGGCTGATGCATCGCGGCATGTTTTGCGTCCGCGATCCATGGCTGCTGGTTCACCATCGGCAACCGCCAGAGGCTGGTGTCCGCGCTCGCGAAATGGTCGAGCCGCGTCACCGAACAATTGTCGATGTCGAAGGCAAGTCCCCTCTCCGGCTGGCCGCCGAGCGCCAGACCGACGGCAGCCTTGATCGTACCGCCATGACCGACCGCGATCACGTCCTTGCCGGCTTCCGCGACATTGATCCGCACGATCGCACGGCAGACACGGGTATAGAGATCCATGAAGCTCTCGCCATCAGGCGCGGGCTCGTTGATATCGGCGAACCAGTGGCTGCCGACCGGGCGGCTGGCAAGGAACGCCGCGCGGTTCATGCCCTGCCACCGGCCGAGATGCTGTTCGGCGAAGGCGCCTTCCTTCGCCATGCTGGCAGGCTTCGGAAAGCCCGCAGCCCAGATCGCCTCCGCGGTCTGATGCGTGCGCATCAGATTGCTTGCGTACCAGACCGCGGTGCGCGGCAGGATCTTCGCGACCGCGTCGAACACTTCGCGATCGCTGGTGTCGCATTCAATGTCCTTCTGGCCGTAGATGTTGCCGCCATCGCTGCGCACCGGCGCATGCCGAACCCACCACCACCGCGTCGTGACTACCTTTGACTTGTCAGCATTGGACATCACAAGACCCCTTGAATAGTGTGCACGTGTCCTACGTCAGAGCACATAACGTCTCAAGTGACTTGTCTGAAGTGACTCGGGCGTTTGAAATCTTGTTTGAATTCCGCGCAGCGGCAAGCGCCGATACGCAAAGCTATCAGGGAGAAACACATGGGCCGCCTCGAAGGCAAATCCGTCATCATTACCGGCGCGGGAAGCGGCATCGGGCGCGCTGCCTCTCTGTTGTTCACGAAGGAAGGCGCAAAACTGATCGCGGTCGACCGCGCCGAGGGCGTGAACGAGACCGCAAAGCTCGTCCGCGAGGCCGGCGGCACCGTCGAGGCCGTGATGGCGGATGCAGGCTCCGAAGCCGACGTGAAGGGCGTCATCGATAAAGCACTTTCGAAATACGGCAAGCTCGATGCGATCTGGGCCAATGCCGGTGTCAGCGGCGGCCTGGTGCCGCTCGCCGACCAGACGGTCGAGCACTGGCTGGAGGTGCTGCGCATCAACCTGATCGGACCGTTCCTCGCGATCAAGCATTCGATCCCGCATATGACCAAGCAGGGATATGGTTCGATCATCTGCACCGCGTCGGTGGCGGGGTTGAAAGCCGGCGCCAGCGGACATCCCTACGGCGCCAGCAAGGCCGGCGTCATCAGCCTGGTGCAGACCACCGCCTATTCGCTGTCCGGCACTGGCGTGCGCATCAACGCGGTCTGCCCCGGCCTGATCGAGACCGGCATGACCAAGCCGGTGTTCGACCGCGCCAAGGAGCGCGGCACCTCGGACAAGATCGGCCAGCTCAATCCGCTCAAGCGCCCCGGCCAGCCGCACGAGCTCGCCGCGATGGGACTGTTCCTTGCGAGCGATGAGGCGTCTTACGTCAACGGCCAGGCGATCCCGGTCGATGGCGGCCTCACGGCGTCGATGCCGTACACGGGCAAGCCGATTTAGGTTGCGTAGGTGACGCGCATTCTGAGCAACCGGCGACATGGGTAACACTTCAAACCGACGACATGGGTAACACAATTCTCGTTTCGTTCAGGTCTGCTGTTGCTGGGGCTGTGGACCCTGGGGGCAACGCGCAGCGTTGTCCCCAAGTCCACAGCGCTTGCGCTTTGGTTTTCGGAGTTCATCGCTCTGATAGGCGATGGTGCCGAGCATGATCGGGCCGTAGCTGACGGTCCAGCAGCCCTCGGATTCAGCTAGGCCAACCGGCTCACCCGCCAGAGCCGCGGTGATGTAGACGAACTTGCCATCGAGTTTGATCTCTCCGTTGTGGCGAACCCGGCGGACGTCCTGGTCGCCATAGTCCGGCGAGCGCAGGATGCCATCAAAACGGCGCGGTGAAGCCTGGTAGCGCTCGGCCGGCGTGGCATTGTCGAGCGCCTGGTGCGGGCGTTCTTCGTTGTAACGCTGCTGGAAGGCGCGCAGGCGCTTGAGCTGGTCGCGCAGGCTGTGTGCCGGCGGGTTGGCCGCCTCCTGCAACAGGGTAAGATGCATGCGCTCGTGACGGCCGTTCTGCTGCGGCTTGCCCGGAGCAATGCGTTCCGGCGTGACGCCGGCCTTGATCAGCTTCACCGACAGCCTTGACAGTCCGCCGGCGCCTGTCGACGCAAAGGGGGCGCCATTGTCCGACCGCATGTAACGGGGCAGCCCGAACTCGCGGAACGCGGCGTCGAGCACCGGCCAGACATGCTCGGTGTCCGTGTGCGGCAGCGCCTGGCAGCGCAGAAGGTAGCGGCTATGGGCATCGGTG
>NZ_JBVAPG010000230.1:0-9803 GCF_055413685.1 Bradyrhizobium sp. LeoA1Lang
AGTCGATGTGATAGGAATGCTCGTACATATCGAGCGCCAGGATCGGCGTGCTCCCGGCAAGCGTATGGCAGTGATCGGATGCCCATTGATTGAGGAGCTTCCGGTCACGCGGCGACCACGTCAGCAGTACCCAGCCGGAGCCGCCACCGAGCGCCTTGCCCATGGCAACGAACTCGGCACGCCAGCGTTCATATGAACCGAAATCGCGTGTGAGCGCTTCCGTCAGGCTCGTTCCAGGCTCGCATTCATCACCAAGGCCATCGAAGAACACTTCATGCAGGATCATCGAATTGCTTGCGATGAGCTGCTCACGCTTCAATCCGTTGAGCAGGAAACCCGGCGCGGTCGCGTAGTCGAGATCAGCAAGCTTCTCATCGATCAGGTTGAGGCGCTTTACCGCGCCGCCATAGTTGTTCTCGTAGTGGCTGATGATCATCCGCTCCGACATGCCGCGCACGCGGCTCGGATCGCAGGAAAGGGGTTTCATCGTGTAGGTCATGGCAGCCTCCTGACACATGGCCCGGCAATCAGCCAGGCGATGAAAATGCCGGCAGCCAAAGGCAGCGTCAGATCAGAAAGCTTGTATGATAAGATCTGGATAACGGCAGACATGATGCGCCCTTGGTTGAAAACCGGACGCGATTCTTGGGCATGTCGCCTCGTGGGGAGATCGCTTTCCCCATGCGCGCAAATAAGGCTGAGAGCGCGAACTTGTCAATGCGGAACGAGCCGAGTCTCCGCAGCGTGATGGACGACGGAACGCTTGGAACGACAGCGAACCTGCCCCTCTCCCATTCCGATCCCCGGTAGCTTAGCAAGGGCGCCGCCTTCAATCGGCTGCCGTGACGGTGTGGTCGCCGAAGTACCTGTGGCGGTCGGGCCCTTTGACCAAAGGCCGATACGCCCTGACACTGGCTGCGCCAGCGTGTCCTCAGGGTAGAACTTGCCGTCGAGCCAGCCCTCGACCTTGGTGCCGTTAATGCAATGGTCACGCTGACCACGCGGCGACTTCCATCGTCGCCGCGCGTCGCGTGAGGTTTATCGACTGATCGAAGCGCGGTGCCGCTCAGTCATCATCGTCGTCATCGATAACGCGCAATCGCCCGTTTTGCGCGTCCACGACGATCTTGCTGATTTGGCCCTGCTTCGAACCGACAGCTTCTAAGTATCGCCCGTCGCGGACAATTTGCACGTTCGACCAGCCATCAGACTGCAACTTCTGACGCATCTGGTCTTCGGTCACCGGCTGATCACCCGCAATGAACGCAGGACCTTGCCTCGGTTCCGCCGTCACCATTGCAATACCGGCGATGCCCGCCAACATCAGGCCGGCGGCCGCCCAGATAAATTTCCGAGTCATTGCGCTTCTCCTTTTCGTCGAGACGAATGCCCCCAAATCGAACGCATTTTCTTGCGCGAAGTGAAATACGTGGTCCTGTCATAGCCGCGCGAGGTAGTGCGCCAGCGCCGCGATATCCTGGTCGCTTAGTGGGTAGGCAACCTCGGCCATCGCGGCGACGCCGCCGCCGGATCGAACGCCGGCCTTGTAGTCGTGGAGCGCCTTCAAAAGGTAATCCTCGCGTTGCCCGGCGATACGGGCAACGGCTTTGCTGCCGGCATAGTTATCGCCGTGACAGGAGGCGCAATGTCCGACTGCCGCCGCCTTTTTGCCGGCGTCTGTCAAATCAGGATGATCGTCCGCCCCTTTTGCCGTCGTCGGATCGGCAGCCTTGAGCGAAGCGAAATATGCGCCGAGGTCGCGAACATCGTCGTTGCTGAGTTGTTCAGCAATGGGACCCATGACCTCGCTCTTGCGCGCACCGCTGCGAAAGAAAACCAGTTGCCATTGCAGGAACTGATCGGGCTGCGACGCCAATGATGGCGTGTTCTCTGTGGTGGAGACGCCCTTATCGCCGTGACATGCCGCACAGGCCTCCGCCTTGCTCTTCCCAGCATCTGTATCCGCGGCAACGCCATGCGTCACCGCACCGATCGGCACTGCCAGAAGGAGTGACAGCGATAGGCGTCTCCAATATTCCATCCTGCCAACCGATCGATCGCCAGCAACGTCGTGCATGATCAGATCCTCCGCAGGATGGTCTTTCCGCCGAACGCGCACCAGCGACGCATCCGGCAAGGCATGCTTGCAATACGCGCCACCGCCTTATTCCTTCCTGAGCCCGACGATGGTTTTCTCTCCGTCGATGGTCTCGACAGTGAGTTCGACCTCGTCGCCATAACGAACAGAATCGAAGAGTAGGCCGTCCTGTACCTTGAGGTCCGCAGTCGCGAGCGGTGTCAGGCGCACGGTGATCCGATCATCGCGTTGGTCCACCTCCGCGACGACCCCTCGCAACGTCTCTTGCGGCCTTGTCCGCGTCGCCAGCGCGGGGGCGAGATCGTCGATCTGAGTGGTGAGGACCGGCTGGGTCGCGTCACGAACCGAAGTGGTCGCCGGTACATCAAGAGGGCGCGACGCGGCATGCGCCGGAGCAAGTATCGCGCCTGAGATCGCGAGAGCCCGGAGCGTGCCGCGGCTTGTGCCGAGCAGGCGCCCCATCCAGATGCGTGACGAGTTTGCGCGAGAATCGGGATCGCGGGCGAAAAGTCGAATCCGAGAAGAGAAGTTGATGGCAGACATGCGGCGTCCTTGGTGAAGTACGGACGCGATTCTTGGGCATGTCGCCTCGTGGGGGGATCGCACGCCCCCATAGATCGAATAAACCGATTGCCGTCGCTCCTGTCAATCGGCTGTCAGATAACCAGCAAGACTCCCGAAATCAGCAACAAAGCGAGTACCAGCTTTCGGAACATCGCTTCGTCAATGTAGTCAAACAGTCTCAGCCCAAGCCATGTTCCGATTAGCAAGCACGGCAAACCCATCACGAAGAGTTTAACGGTCTCGCTGGTCACCGTTCCCTTTCCTCCAAGCCAGAGCGCAGACATGAGGAAGGTGGTAACGGCGACGGGCTGGAAGATCGTGCGTTGAACGTCCTTCGGCCAGCCGCGCAGGCCGCACCAGATCGTCACCAGTATGCCCGCTAAGCCGGTCAAGCCGCCGAGCATGCCGTTGAGGAAGCCAAGCGCAGCGTCGGCCGCGTTCCCTCCGATGGAAATCGGCTTTAGGCTGGGACGGAGAAGTGCATAGAGACTGTACGCAACGAGGAACGCGCCGACCGCGATGCGGACAGTTCGGGGATCTGACCAGGTCAAGAGAGACACGCCCGTCGGAACCCCGAGCGCGGCGCCGACGATGAACGGCAGCAATTTGCTCCTATCGAGCGCGCGGCGCAGTCTCCAGACTGAGTAGCCTTGCACCAGAAGACCGAAGCCGACGATCAATGTCGCGCTCTGCAGCGGCGTGAGGATGTAAAGCCAGAGCGAAGCCGCCACAAGCCCAAAGGCAAAGCCCGAGAGCCCCGCAACAAAAGCACCCGCAAAGGTCGCAAGCAGAAATAGCGGAAGTTCAAAAGTGGACCCGTCCATGCGCTCGCTCCATAGAAAAGCGAGCAGCGCTTGCATGGGGTCACCATTTTACGGGGAGGCTGCGACGACCCCGATCAGTAAAATAGCGCAAGGAGCGAACGGCCGCAACGAGCGACGGTCTTGCGCCGCCATTCCTATTCGCGACGGCGATCAAGGAAGGGATACTGACCGTTGCTTAATCTTCAATCGTTGGGTGAGCGCGGATCAGTCCCCGCTCTCTTTGAGCGGGTTCACGGACCAGCCCAGCTTCTTGAGCTGCCGCAGATCCCTGGAAGCCTCTGCCAAGAGCCAATCGCGGAATGTGACGATCTTCGGCTGGGCTGCCGTCGCCCTCGGACAAATGATCCAGTAGGTCTTCGAAAGTCGCAATGCTTCCGGAAACGGCCGCACCAGCCGCCCGTTGATCAGGTCCCACGCCGCCAATGTCGTGCGGGCAAGCGCGACACCCTGCCCGTTGATCGCCGCGTCGATCACCATGCTGGCCCGATTGAGCACGGGGCCGTGGATGATATTCGTGTCGTCGACGCCCGCCGCCTGCAGCCACTTGGACCAATCGGTTCGGCTGTCCATATGGATCAGCGGATAGTTGAGGATATCGGCCGGCTTGCCGAGTCGTCGGCGGCCCGAGAGAAGCTTCGGACTGCAAACAGCAAAGAGCTGCTCGGCGCTCAGCTTGACCGTATCGAGCCCCGGCCAATTGCCCTCGCCATGGCGCACCGCAAGATCGACTTCCTCTCGCGCGAAGTCGACGTGATGAAGCGTTGCGGAAACGCGAAGGTCGATCCCAGAATGAGCTTCGGCAAAATGGCCCAGCCGGTGAACGAGCCATTTGGCCGCGAAGTCCGGCGAGGTGCTGACGGTAAGGACGCCGGCGTTCTGGCGTTGCAGAAGGCGCTCTGTGCCAACCGCAATGCGGTCCAGCGCATCGCGAACGATAGTGAGATAGTCCTTGCCCGCCTCGGTGATGATCAGGCGCTGGCGCTCGCGATTGAACAGCTTGATTGCAAGCTCAGCCTCCAGCGCCTTGACCTGATGGCTCACGGCGCCCTGCGTGACGCAAAGCTCCTCGGCCGCGCGGGTAAAGCTCTCATGCCGCGCCGCGGCTTCGAAAGCCTTCAGCGCATTCAGGGGTGGTAGGCGTGGGCGCATCGCAAGGACTTCATGAGAAAAACTAGGGCGGGCCAGAGAAACGATGCTTTGCGGATAACGGCCCGCTAACTCTATTGAACAGCTCCAGTGTAGCATTTCATGAGATTTGGAGCTTGTCGATGTCAACCTTGATCAATGATACATCGCCGTTTCGATTGATCCGGTCGGCGATTCCGCGCACGCAACTTCACCGGGAAAATTCGGTGCGAAGGATCGACGCTCCGCAGCGTGGGCTTCGTGCTTGGGCCGCGCGGCGCAGGCTGCGCATGGCACTCCGCGATCTGGCCGACGACAAGCATCTGCTCGCCGACATCGGCTTGACGCGCGAAGAAGCGCTGGACGAGGCCGCCAAGCCATTTTGGCGATGACAAATGCGCCCGCCATAAACGAGGAAGGGGAGGAGCAAATGGCTGAACCGATTGTCTATGGCTTCCCGCGAAGCACCTACGTCAACATCGTGCGTCTGGTTCTGACGCACAAGGACGTGCCTTACGGCTTTCATGACCTCGAACCTGTGATGGGACAGCACGAGCACCTGGCGCTGCATCCGTTCAACCGGGTCCCGATCCTTCGGCATGGCAACTTTACGGTCTACGAGACCAGCGCGATCGCCTCTTATGTCGATGAAGCCTTCGAAGGGCCAAAGCTGACGCCGCACGACGCTCGCCTGCGGGCGCGCATGAACCAATGGATTGGTGCGGTGAACTCTTACTATTACCCTTACATGATCTATCACGTGACGCATGAACGGCTGGTCTTTCCGGAGCTTGGCATCGGATCCGACGAAAGGGTCGTGGCACATGCGCTGCCCAAGGTCGAGCTTGCCCTTGGCGTGGTAGAGCGTGAACTTGAGCACGGCCAGAATTATTTGCTCGGCTCGGAACTCACGATCGCGGACTTCTTCCTGCTTCCGAGCACCTTTGCCTTCAGTTTGACGGAAGAAGGCAAGGCAATGTACCCGAAATACCCATCCTTCTGTCGCTGGCGGGAGCGGATGGAGAATTTGCCAGCGACAAAAAAGCTGCGGGCTATTCTGCCTCCCCGCACTCCGATCGAGCATGCGCGCGAGTGGGCCAATTCGCACCGGCCGAAGTGTTAGCGCGACGATGTGAAACTTGCCGGGTGCTTCCGGCAGCACCAAGTTGACGATTCGGGAAAACGCAGACTTCCGGCGCAACGGAATAGGTTCGGGGCGCTGTAGCTGGCGCATCGTAGTGCCGGTAGGTCTCGATTTAGGTGGCTAAGCTCGGCGGATTGCAAGGCGGTAGGTCGCCGCGCGACCGATGGTTGGCGGCGGAGTAGCGGAAAACTTCCCCAATCGGACGACGACGACCATAGTCGCAATAAAAGGAATCCTTTCGGGCTGCACGGTGGCGTCTCTTACCGCACTAGGAATTCTCACGGACCATCTGCGGCTGGACCGCCGTACTTTGTGGCGGCACGCCTTTGGCATTGGCCACCACTGGCATCTCCTCCGACAGGCCGCCCATCACCTCGATGCGGCCATTATCGGAGAGGCCAATCTTGACGGGAAGGCGTGTGATCCGATTGTCAGTAACGGCATACACGAAATTGCCGTCGCCATCCGAACCTACGGCAGCTGTGGGTACGGTAAGCGCATCGGGCCGTCGGTTCATTTCCAGTGAGACTTCCGCATACGTACCCGGATAAAGCCGCTCGTCGGGATTGGGCAGATCGATCTCGGTACGCATGTCGCGGGTCTCGGGATCGAGGCGCAGCGAGAAGCGGGTTACCTTGCCGATGAATGGCTTACCCTCGAAACCAGACGGCTTGACAACTGCGGGATCGCCGACGTGAAGGTGAGACACGTCGTTCTCCGGAACGTCGCAAAACACCCTAATCGTGTCGATCCGCTGCAGTGTGAAAAGTGATCCTGCGGACGGCGTGGTCCGCGTGGCCGCGGCGGCCTGAACCAAATCGCCCCGGTTCACCTGGCGCCGCGCCACCACTCCATCGAAAGGCGCTACGATCCGCGTATAGGCGAGCAGCGTCTTGATCCTCTCCACTGTGGCAGCGGCTACATCCACCTGGTGAGCCGCGAGATCGCTGTTTGCTTCCGCGACGCCGAGATCCGCCTCGGCAATAGCCGCGTTGGCGTGCACCTGATCGAGTGTCCGGTCGCTGATGAAATTCCGTCCCTCACCGAGCTGCTCCCGGTCCTTCGCCAAGGCGTTCTGAAGCGTCAGCTCAGCCTTGTTGTGATCTAGCTGACGCCGCGCGCTCTCCAGCGCACTTCGCTTGGATTCCAGCTCGGCCTTGGCTACGGCAAGCTCCTGGTTCATTTCTGGAACGTCGATAACAGCGAGCACTTGACCCATCCTCACGTGATCGCCGATATCGACCCGAACCTCCGACAGGTATCCCGAGACTTTGGCGAAGAGATCGGCTTCCTCAAAAGCTTCGAGCGTTGCATTTGTTTGAAGACGTTGGGCCACCGTGACTCGGCGTGGCCGCACAACCTCGACCCGCGGAGGGTTGTCGACATTCGTTTGCTTCACTGGTGATGGCGATGCCGCCAGGTGTTGCCGCTCAACAGCGATGGTTCCTGCTGCGACGCCGACTAACAAGACCTTGATGACCGTTCGGCTTGTGAAATTCATAGTACGTCACCTTTAGGATCCATTCTGGCCATTCGCCTATTCCGCCGCCAGCTCGCGGGACTCTGCTGTTCGGTCGCCAGGATACCGCACCGATTCCGGTTCGAAATGGCGGCAATGCGGGTCGTCAGGATCCAGCGACGCGGAAATCGGCGTGCGTCGCGACTGGAGCATGGCTATGATCGAGGGCAGTATGATGAGCGTAACGCAGGTTGCGCCGAGTAGACCGCCGATGACCGCCCGCCCAAGAGGTGCACTTTGCTCTCCGGTTTCGCCTAATCCGAGTGCCATCGGCAGCATCCCCGCCAGCATCGCGAAACTCGTCATCAAGATCGGGCGCAGGCGGCTTCGTGCGCCTTCCATGGCGGCCTCCCACGGCTCGCGGCCTTCAGCGCGGCTGCGCTCTGCGAAAGTCACAAGCAGGATGGCGTTTGCCACGGCAACGCCGATTGCCATGATCGCGCCCATGAACGATTGAATGTTGAGTGTGGTCCGGGTCAACCAAAGCATGATTACAACTCCCGCCACTACGCCGGGAATCGTCAATCCCACTGCCAGGGAAAGCCGAAACGACTGGAAGTTGGCGGCGAGCAGCAGAAGGATGACGCCAACTGCTGTCAAAAGCCCCAAACGGAGGCCGCCGAACATCTCCGCCATCGGCTGGATCGCCCCGCGCAACGTCACACTCACCCCATTTGGCGGCTTTCCCACTTCGCTGATCGCCTGCTGCACACGGCTTGCTACGCGTCCGAGATGCTCGCCATAGATGTTCGCGCTAAGCGTCAGCATCCGTTGCATGTTGTAACGGTCATATTCGCCGAGCGCGGTGCTATCGGTAACGTGAGCAACGTTGCGAAGGTCGATCTGTTGGCCCGATCGGCGAGCGATTGGGAGGTTCTTCACCTCTTCCAGGGAATTCATCCGGTGCTCAGGGATCTCGACTTGCACCTGATATCCAATGCCGCTCTTTGGATCGGGCCAATAATTGGCCGAGGTGTAGCGACTGGATGAGGTGCCCGGGACAATCGATTTCGCCACGTCATCCGTCGTCACACCCAGAACGCCCGCTCGCTCGCGGTCGACGGCGACAGCAACCGTCGGGTAATCAAGTTCCTGCTCGAATTCCAGATCTCGCAGCGTCGGCACCTGTCCCAGCTTCGCTCGCAGCTTATCGGCATATTGGCGGCTGTTGGCGAAGCTCGGCCCGCTCACAGCGACTTCGATCGGGGTTGGCGCGCCGAAGCTCATCACCCGGCTGACAATGTCGCTTGGCTCGAACGAGAAGCGTACACCGGCGAGTTCCTGCGGCAACTTCTTGCGTAGCCGCTCCTTCAAATCCTCGATGCGGATTCCGGCACCACTCTTTAGTTGCACCTGCAGCACCGCTTCCTCCGAACCCGAACTCCAGAGATAGATGGTATTGATCGGGTAGTTGGGTGGCTGCGTTCCGACGAAACCAAGACTGATGTCCACATTGTCGGGCCCCACCTCGCGCTTGATGATATCGAGCGTTCGTAGCGCAATCTGCTCGGTACGCTCGATCCGCGTTCCCGCGGGAGCCCTAAGATGCAATTGCATCTGGCCGGTATCCACGATCGGAAAGATCTCCGTGCCGAGCGAGCTGCCGACCACGAGAATTATGGCACCGCTCGCAACGAGATAGGAGAGCACGACCATGCGTCGGCGCTTCATGACCGCGCGCGTGAGCTGATCGTATCTGGCGCGGAGCCGATTAAAACGGCCCTCTTGCGATTTGTGTTGCATGTCCGGTTTGCGCAGCATCCAGACCGACATTACCGGCACAAAGGTGCTGGAAAGCAGATACGACCCTACCATCGAGAAGCCGACCGCCAAGGCGAGTGGCACAAAAAGGTTGTGCGCTGCGCCGGTCATGAAGAAGGCTGGAATGAACACCGCCAGAATGCAGAGCATGGAAACGAAGCGGGGCAGCGTGGTTTCGGCCGTGGCCACGCTTGCGGCACGGGCAAGGCTATGTCCATCAGCGAGACGCGTGTGGATGTTCTCGATGGTGACGGTCGCTTCGTCGACCAGGATGCCGACGGCCAACGCCAACCCGCCCAGCGTCATGATGTTGATCGTCTGACGCGATACCCAAAGCGCGATCACCGACGCCAGTATCGCCAGCGGAATATTCAGGACGACGACGAGCGAACTGCGCCAGTCCCGCAGAAAAAGCAGCACCATGAGACCCGTGAGAACCGCACCGAGCGCCCCTTCAACGAACAGGCCCAGGATTGCGCGAGTCACGTATGGGGACTGATCGAACTCGTAGCTTACCTGAACGTCGCCTGGCAGTACGGATTGGAAGCGTGGCAAGTTGGCTTTGACGGCCTGGACGACCGCGAGGGTCGATGCGTCCGCTCGTTTGGTGACGGGGATATAGACGGTGCGGCGCCCATCGACTAGTGGTTCATCACAGTGATTTTGACGTTTTGATACCGAGCCATTCGAGGATCGGCAAGTTTTCGGGTGGCAGGAGAATCTCGATGCTTCGGGGAACGCCGGGCTGACGGCGAATGAAGCCGTTTC
>NZ_JBVAPG010000231.1:0-9776 GCF_055413685.1 Bradyrhizobium sp. LeoA1Lang
TTGACAGAGCTTGCTGCCCGGCCACTGTTAGCCACCATGGGATCGACACCAATGTCCGGCTGATAAAACAAACGACTGCAATTCACCCTTCACAGAAGTCTCTTACACAAAATATCTGACATTCCCGCCTGGCGCGCCCGCATGGCCAGTGACGCCGGCACGGCACAGTACCAGGCCCGCTCGATCTGCGAATGCATCCATGCCCGCTGGCGCAACTGGGACCTCAGGCAATTGACCGTGCGCGGCATCGACAAGGTCCGTGCCGTCGTGCTCTGGTACGCCCTCACCAACAACATCCTGCAGGGACATCGCCTCGCCAACGCATAGCTGCGCCAACCCATAGCGGAGCGGAGCGCAAATCCCGCCCCGCTCGACCGTCGAGGTCTTCAACATCCGCTACTTCGGATGCCGTCTACCCGCAGACCGAATTGGTTCTCAGGCTCTACGTTTCCGCATGTGTCCGCCATCGCTCCGCGCAATGACGCGAGAAAACATCACGCGTGATACTGGCCGCCGTTCACGGTGAGCGTCGAGCCGGTAATGAAGCCGGCGTCGTCGGCGGCGAGGAACAGCACCGCGCGCGCGATCTCCTCGGGCTCACCGAGACGGTTGACCGGGATCTGCGGAATCACGTTTTTCTCCAGGACGTCCTTCGGCACCGCCTGCACCATCTCGGTGTTGATGTAGCCGGGCGCGATCACGTTCACGGTGATGCCGCCCTTGGCGTTCTCAAGCGCGAGCGCCTTGGTGAAGCCGATGTCGCCGGCCTTGGCCGCGGAATAATTGACCTGGCCGAACTGGCCCTTCTGGCCGTTGATCGAGGAGATGTTGACGATGCGGCCGAACTTGCGGGCGCGCATGCCCTCGATCACCTGGCGCGTCATGTTGAAGAGCGAGCCGAGATTGGTGTCGATCACCTCGTTCCACTGCTGCAGCGTCATCTTGTGGAATGCGGTGTCGCGGGTGATGCCGGCATTGTTGACAAGCACGTCGACCGGGCCGATGTCGGCCTCCACCTGCTTGACCCCGGCCGCGCAGGCATCGAACGAGGCGACGTCCCATTTGTAAACGGGAATGCCGGTTTCTTCCTTGAACTTCTGCGCCGCGGCATCATTGCCGCCATAGGTCGCCGCGACCTTGTAGCCCGCCGCCTTCAACGCCTTGCTGATCGCAGCGCCGATACCTCGCGTCCCACCCGTTACCAATGCAACACGTGCCATGTCCGTCTCCTCCTTGGCCGTTTTTTCTAAGCCGACATTGTGCCGGTCTTTTGAAATCTATCGATATTCCAAAACGAAAATGCCCGGCGCGAGGCCGGGCATTCTCTTAACAGCTTGCACTGTGGTTGACAGACGATCTTTTCATCATTCAACCCGGCATGTTGCCTCTTGTTCAGTCGCGTGCAACGCACATCGCGATGCCCATGCCGCCGCCGATGCACAGCGTGGCGAGGCCCTTCTTGGCGTCGCGCTTCTGCATCTCGTGCAGCAGCGTCACAAGGACGCGGGCGCCGGACGCGCCGATCGGGTGACCGATCGCGATCGCGCCGCCGTTGACGTTGACCTTGGACGTATCCCAGCCGAGGTCCTTGTTAACAGCGCAGGCCTGCGCCGCGAACGCCTCGTTGGCCTCGATCAGATCGAGATCGCCGATGCTCCAGCCGGCCTTCTTCAGCGCATTGCGCGAAGCCGGGATCGGGCCGGTGCCCATGATCTTCGGGTCGACGCCGGCCTGGCCCCAGGAGACGATGCGCGCGAGCGGCGTCCTGCCTTCCTTGGCGGCCTGCTTCGCCGTCATCAGCACCACGGCGGCGGCGCCGTCATTGATGCCGGACGCGCTGCCGGCGGTCACCGTGCCGTCCTTCTCGAAGGCGGGCTTGAGCTTGGCCATTGCGTCGAGCGTGGCGCCGTGGCGCGGATATTCGTCGGTGTCGACCACGACGTCGCCCTTGCGGGTCTTGATGGTGACGGGGACGATCTCATCCTTGAACCGGCCGGCCTTCTGCGCGGCTTCGGCCTTCTGCTGCGAGGAGACGGCGAACTCGTCCTGCTGGGCGCGGGTGATCTGATATTGCCGCGCCACGTTCTCGGCCGTGTTGCCCATGTGGTAGCCGTTGAAGGCGTCCCACAGGCCGTCCTTGATCATGGTGTCGACGAATTCGACGCCGCCCATCTTGACGCCACCGCGGAGATACTGCGCATGCGGGGCCATGCTCATGGATTCCTGGCCGCCGGCGACGACGATCTCGGAATCGCCATTGACCAGCGCCTGGTAGCCGAGCGCGACCGAGCGCAGGCCCGAGCCGCAGAGCTGGTTGACGCCCCAGGCCGGGCTTTCCACCGGGATGCCGGCGACGATCGAGGCCTGGCGGGCCGGGTTCTGGCCCTGGGCTGCGGTCAGGATCTGACCCATGATGACTTCGGACACGCGGCCCGGCTCGACGCCCGCGCGCTCCAGCGCCGCCTTGATGGCGATGGCGCCGAGGTCATGGGCGGGAGTGTTGGCGAACGCACCGTTGAAACTGCCGACCGGGGTGCGGGCGGCGCTGACGATGACGACATCGTCTGACATGGGCATCTCCTAGAGCTTGATGTTTGGCCTGGGTAGCTTGGCGGCGGGCGGGCGGCCGGACGCGGGCCTATCTTTCGGCCTCATCCTGTTAACGTCCTTGAGGCATGTCAATCGGCCAGACGGCCAAATCCTGCCGCGGCGCACTTAAATTGACCCTGTTGGAGCTTTCCTGAGCAATAACTATGCTTTGGAATTAACCGTGGCGCACAAATCGTTGCCGAGCGGCTTTGAAAATGCTTACCTTTGCTGCGATGCGTGTGCATCACCCCTGCAGCAATGCTGCAAAGGGTTCCCTCCTGGTGTTGATGTGTGAGCCCCCATGGCAAAATCAGAACACCCGACCACGATTAAGAAGTACGCCAACCGGCGGCTCTATAATACCGGAACCAGCACTTATGTGACGCTCGAGGATCTCGCCGCGATGGTGAAGGAAGGCGAGGATTTCCTCGTCTACGACGCCAAGACCGGCGACGACATCACCCGATCGGTGTTGGCGCAGATCATCTTCGAGCAGGAGAACAAGGCCGGCCAGAATCTGTTGCCGACCACTTTCCTGCGGCAGTTGATCCGGTTCTACGGCGACAGCATGCAAATGGTGGTGCCGAAATATCTCGAGCAGTCGATCGAGACGCTGACGAAAGAGCAGGAGAAATTCCGCAAGCAGATCGCAAGCACGCTGAGCGGAACTCCCTTCGCCCCGCTCGAGGAACAGGTTCGGCGCAACATGGAGCTGTTCCAGCAGACCTTCTCCATGTTCAAGCCATTCGTGCCGCCGCGCACGGGAACCGCAACGCCCGAGCCCGAGAAAGTGCCGGAGCCGGCGCCGGATGACGCCAATATCGACGACCTGCGCCGCCAGATGAAGGAGATGCAGGAGCGCCTCGAGCGGATGTCGCGCGAGACGACGACGACGAAGAAGGAAGAGTAGGCTCTTCCGAACCTGCCATTGAGTTCGTCATTCCGGGGCGCGCGCAGCGCGAACCCGGAATCCATTGGGCCGCTTGCGCGAGCCGCTGAATGGATTCCGGGCTCGATGCTGTCGCATCGCCCCGGAATGACAGCCAGCGGTGGACGACCAGCTACCCGGCCGCCGGCATCGTCTTATCCGCCGTGTGCCATGGCCGCGTCGGCGAGGCCAATCCGATCAGGCGGCCCTGGATATAGTCGCAGCCCCATTCGCGCAGCATCACCGCGGACGCTTCATCCTGCACCCATTCCGCAACCGTCTTGATGCCGAGCCGGCGCGCGAGGTCGAGCAGTGTCTGCACGAAAGCGCGGTCGTCGGCGGAATGCGCGATGTTCTGCACGAAGGCGCCATCGATCTTGACGATATCGACGCCGAGCTTGCGCAGGTTGCGGAACGAGGTGTAGCCGGCGCCGAAATCGTCGATCGCGATCCGGCTGCCGAAATTCTTCAGGCGCGTGACGAAGCCGCGCACCTCGTCGAGATTGCTGATCGCCACCGTCTCCGTGATCTCGACGATCAGCCGCTCGCCGACGCCGGGATGCGCGGCCATCAGCGATTCGATTCCGGCCAGCCAGTCCGGATCCATCGTGGTGTCCGGCGAGATGTTGAGGCTGAGCTGAACCTCGGGTGAAGCGGCAAGCTCGGCCACCGCAAGCTCGAGCACGCGGTGATCGACCAGCCGGATCAGGCCGAGACGCTCGGCGACCGGCACGATGTCCGGCGCCGACAATGCCCGACCGTCCTCCTGCTGCATGCGCACCAGGCACTCGTAAAAGGCGGGCTGCCGCGATTGCACCTCAACCACCGGCTCGAACGCCACGACGATGCGCCGTTCGTTCAGCGCGGTGACGATCTCGTCAGTGACGCGGATGTTGACGCGGCGCTGAGCGTCGCGCTCGACATTCGGCTTCCAAAGCAGGAACGAGCCGGCGCGGCGGCTCTTGGTGGTATCGAGCGTCTCCTGGGCGCGGTTGATCGCCTCGTCGGCGTTGCGGGCGTGGCGCGGCACGCTGACCGCGCCGATCGACGCCGTCACCGAGACGGGGCCCGACCTGGTCGGCACGATCTCCTCCCGCACAGCGGTGAGAAAACGTTCGGCGGCGACATTGGCATCGTCGACGGTGCAGTTGCGCAGGATCAGCCCGAACTTGTTGCCGGAGAAACGCCCGAGCACGTCGCCGCCGCGCAGGCGGGCGCGGATGCGCTTGCTGATCTCCGCGATCACGGCGTCGGCGACGTCGAAGCCGAAGGCGTCGTTGATGCGCGCCAGATGGTCGATGCCGATCAGCATGAAGGCGCAGGACGAACGGAAGCGTGTAGCCTCCTCGATCGCCTCGGCGAGCGCGGCGATCAGATGGGTGCGGTTGAGTTCACCGGTGAGCGGATCGTGTCGCGACAGCTTCACGAGCTGCTCGTCGCGGGCATGACGCTCATTGTCGATCCTGATCACGCCCTGGGCGTGCACAGGCCGGCCGTCGGGTCCGCCAAACCAGCAGCCGGTTTCCTCGATCCAGATCACGGGCGCCGAGGTGCTCGCCCGCACGCCGTACTCTATTCGGTAGGGCATGCCCTCGCCGCTGCGGAGCGGCGCGGGTTGGCCGAACGCATCGCTGCGGATCGCGCGCGATGGCTCGATCAGCCTGGAAAATGCAGCGCCGCTTGCAATCGCCTCCGCCGGGAGATCCGGGAAAACCGAGGCCACATTGTCGCTCCAGACGAGCGCATCGGAGGCAATATCCCAGACAAAGGTCACTTGGCCGAGCGAAGCCAGGATGTCGGCGGCTGGCGGGATGGAAGGCATCTGCTGTCGCCTCGTTTCAGGACACGGCCAATTCAGGACAAGGGCCAAGTGGATACAGGTGGACGCATGTGACAGTGGGTAAGTGATTCCAAGCCCGGAGTGTGCCTCTGTTTCCAGTCAGACCTTAGGTAAAGTTCATAAATAATCTGGAAACCACGTTTTGCCGCCATCGGGAACAAAAGCCCGTGCACCGGCATGGACCTTGCGAGTTCGAGGCCAAGGGGGATGGTAGCGTCCCGAAACGTGACAATCGGGCGGGATCAGCGATGCCGGAAGCCGGCGGATCAAGGCAAGTGCTGGACGGCGAGGTTTTAACCGGCGCCGCCACCACCTCGGCTGAACTCGTCCCGCTGACCGAATCCCTGCACTCCGAGTCCAAACGGCCGCTGCCACGGCCCGACGCAGGCTTTGTGACCCAACTGATCGCAACTGCGGCGCTGGCGCCAGAGACTCGTCCGCTGCGGCGCGCCACGCTGGCGGATGCGCAGATGGCCTATGGCGCCCATCCGCAGGAACGGCGCGGCGTCGCACGCCGCACGCGCCAGATCATCTGATCGCGCTCAGCGCTGTTCCGGTTCAGTCGGCGGATTGCGGCTCGGCTGCAGGTCCGGGGAGGCGACCGCGGGTTGTGCCTGCGTCGGCTTGGAATGATCCAGCGGCACCGATTCCGCGACCGAAGCCGCCGGCGGCATCGTGTTCGCTGACGTCGTTGAGGCAGCGGGCGGCGGAGCCGGCTGCGGGGCCGGCGCGGGAGCCGGCTGTGGGGGTGGCACCGGTGCGGGTTGCGGCGGAGGGGCTGGTTCCGGCTCGATTTGCTGCACCCGTGTTGCGGGCGCCACCGCACGACGGCGGGTGCGAAGCGCGATTCCGGAGATGAAATCCGCCAATGCCAGCAAAGTCAGCAGACCAAAGGTCGAGGTGCCGAATTTCGGCCACAGCACGAATTCGGCGGCTGCCGCGCCGAACACGATCAGCGACAGCAAATGATCCATCACGAATTTGGCGCCCGGTCGCGCGCCCTTGATGACCTCGAGCAACAGCAGGAGGATGCCGAGCGCCAGCAGGATGTCGTTCAGCGTTATCCGCCATTCCGCCCCCGACATCAGCGTCACCGTCAACAACGGATCGGCCAGCGAAACGCCGGGCATCAGGAAGACGATGATGTTGTAGACCGCGAGCGGAATCAGCAGCAGCGGAAAACCGACCATGCGAGCGAGGCCTTAGCGAAGGAAACCAGGAGCGAAACGCCCAGAGAGCGTGATCCGATCGGGATGAATCGGATCATGATCTCATTTCATTGTTTGAGCATGACCTCCGCACAAACGCTACGCGTTTGTCGCGAGGGAAAACCGGTGCCACTCTTCCCGGATCACGCTCGACGCGCCGACCCGGACCATCTGATCGCACTCATTGGCCGATTTCAGGCGGCCCAATCAATCGTGATCCCGGCCCTGCTTTCAGAGCCGGGAATCCAAATGTTCGCCGATCCCGCGAGGATCAGGATTCTTTCTTCTTCAGGACCTGCCGGCCCTTGTACATGCCGGTCTTTAGGTCGAGGTGGTGCGGGCGACGCAGCTCGCCGGAATCCTTGTCCTCGACATAGGTCGGTTTCTTCAGCGCATCCGCCGATCGGCGCATGCCACGGCGCGACGGCGAGGTTTTTCTTCTGGGAACAGCCATAACGGTCCTCTAGGGGTGTTGCGGAGGCATCGTCCGAAATTAAGGACGCGCGTCAAAAGCGAGCTGCGATGCCAATAAGGCCGCGCTTATAGAGGAAGGGAAGGCGTAAAGCTAGGGCCTGACGCGATCAGATTGCGTTGCCTCGCCGCCTCTCCGCTTGCGAGCGAGGCCAAGCCTCCGCGATTCCGCCAGAACAAAACATGATCATTTTGCTATCGATTGCCGCTCCGTAAGGGCGCACAGTTTCATCCTATCTAAAATAGGCCGTGCAGGTCCCGACGCCCGTCAACGACCCGGATGATTTCGATCGCGTCGATCGGGCCTTCATCGGTGTCCGGATCGGTGCGGTAGAGCAGCAGATAAGGAGCCTCGACCAGCATGCGCATTGATGGACGAAGATCAGACCGACGCACACCCATCCTTGGCTGCGACCTCAGCAGCTCCGCCTTGGCTTCGATGCGATCGAACTAGCGCTCGGTCCCGCACCGCCTCGCGGACGATCTCACTCGTGGTGGCGTACTCTCCCGCGTCTACTGCGGCCTTGAGCGCCGATATTTGCTCGCTCGTCAGTGCGACGCTCACTTTCTCGACCGATGCCATGAGAGCTCTTTCAACTGGCGGGAGCAAATCTTACTACTTCTTGACCCCAATGGGTAACCCTGGTTCCCAGGCGCCGATGCAGCGCATTCAGAACCCGCGGCTCTCGCTCCAGCAGCGCTGAACCGCGCTGGCGCGAGCCATATAGGTGGCGGCGAGGCGGCGTACGCCGGGACCGGGATTGCGGGCGCTGCGTTTGACCGGATTGGGCAGGATCGCCGCGAGCAGCCCTGCCTCGCGCGGCGACAGGGTCGCCGCCGAATGGCCGAAGGCGTATTGGGAGCCGGCCTCGGCCCCGAACTGGCCGGACGGGCCGAGCTCGGCGATGTTGAGATAGATTTCCAGGATCCGCTGCTTCGGCAGCACGAAATCGATCCACATGGCGAGGGGCAGTTCCAACGCCTTGCGGACCACACTGCGGCTCGGCCACAGGAACAGGTTCTTGGCGACCTGCTGGGTGATGGTCGAGCCGCCCCGGCCCGGCTCGCCGTCCTCGGCATCGTCGATCGCATCCTGCAGCGCGTCCCAGTCGATGCCGCGATGGCTGCAGAATTTCGAATCCTCCGACCCCACCACCGAGCGGGGGAGATACGGCGAGATCGCATTGAAATCGACCCATTGCCGCGTGACCGGCGCACCCTTCAGGTAACGCCAAGCCATCAGCGCCGAGACCGGATGGCCGGACCGGTAAAGCGGTGTCAGCACGTAGGGCACGAGCAGCGCGGCCACCAGCAGCAGCAAAAGGATCCGGACAATGCGCAAATTGGAGGTTCCGGCTGAAAGCTGGTCGGCGCTGCCGGCAATATTGGCCGGTTTCGGGTGAGATTTCGCGATAATTGGCAGGTTTTCCAGCACTTTTAAGGCATTTCCGGCCGGCGGGCGGAATTGACGAAGCCGATGCCATCAACGATTGTCCGCCCCGGAATCTGATCTGGAGCAATTCTTAATGACGACCGGTACTGCAGAATTCGCCAAGCGTCTGGACCAGACCGCTGACGATACCGAGGCCCTGCTGGCGAAACTTTTGGCCGACACCGTGGAGCAGGACGAGATCGTCCGCCCGAGGCGGCTGATCGAGGCCATGCGCTATTCGAGCCTCGGCGGCGGCAAGCGCCTGCGGCCGTTCCTGGTGGTCGAGAGTGCCGCCGTGTTCGGCGTGCCGCGCAATGCCGCGCTGATGGCGGGGGCCGCGCTCGAGTGCATCCACTGCTACTCCCTGATCCATGACGACCTGCCGGCGATGGACAATAGCGATCTGCGCCGCGGCCGCCCCACCCTCCACAAAACCTATGACGATGCGACCGCGATCCTCGCCGGAGACGCGCTCCTCACGATCGCCTTCGACATCATCACCCGCGACGAGATCCATCGCGATGCCGGCGTCAGGCTGGCGCTGACCCGCGCGCTGGCGCGCGCCTCCGGCGTCGGCGGCATGGCAGGCGGACAGATGCTCGACCTGGCCGGCGAAGGCCGGTTCGGCGACCGCGAGCCGGTGGACGTAGCGCGGCTGCAGCAGATGAAAACCGGCGCGCTGCTCCGCTTCGGCTGCATCGCCGGCGCCATCCTCGGCCAGTCCTCCGAGAAAGAATATCTGGCACTCGACGATTTCGGCCGCGCGCTCGGCGAAGCCTTCCAGATCGCCGACGACCTGCTCGACGTCGAGGGCGATGCTGCCGCGCTCGGCAAGCAGACCGGCCAGGACGCCGCCCTCGGCAAGACCACCTTCGTCACCCAGCTCGGCATCGACGGCGCCAAGCAGCGCGTCCGCGACCTCCTCGCCCGCGCCGATGCCGCTTTGTCGGTGTTCGGACCGAAGGGCGACGTGCTGCGCGCGGCGGCGCGGTTCGTTGCGGAGCGCAGGAATTAGCGTGGTGCCCCAGACGACACTGCGCTCCCTCTCCCCGCTTGCGGGGAGACGAGCATAGCTCGCTCCGCGAGGGCTGGGGTGAGGGTGTCTCCGCGGCGAGACTCTTCGTGTGGAGAGAACCCTCACCCGGATCGCATCTGGCGATGCGATCCGACCTCCCCCGCAAGCGGCTGTCATATTCGCACATCTTGCGAAGGAATTTGATCGCTGATTCCGTGAGTTGAACGATGATTCGCGGGAGTGAGCGATGTCTGGGATGGACTACGGGCTGGGTCGGTTTGGCGATGCGCGGC
>NZ_JBVAPG010000232.1:0-9396 GCF_055413685.1 Bradyrhizobium sp. LeoA1Lang
TTGGCCAGCGATCATCCGATCGCATCAAACAGGCCGGACATATGGATGCAAGCGATCCGATCACCTCAAAAGCTCTTGTGCCACGGGGGCCGTCCACATATGGGTCCCCGCCTTCGCCGGGACGACGGCGGTGTGCACGGAATGGTAAGATGGGTGGAGCGAAGAACCCATCATCGCGCGGCTTGCTCCATCGCGATGGGTTTCGCTTCGCTCGACCCATCCTACGCGCATCGCACTTCGCCGTGCCTGCAAAAAAGGAATGGCCCCTTGCGGAGCCATTCCTGTCGCGCCTCAGTAGCCGTAGTTCTGATGATGCTTCTTGATGATCACGACCTTGTCGTGATGGCGATGATGCCAGCCGGGGCCGCGCATCTCGGCGTGGGCGCCGCGCCAATGACGATGATGGTCGCCACGCTTGATCACGACCGTCTCTGCATTGGCGATCGACGGAATTGCAACGGCAATCGCGCCGAGCGCTGCAAAGACATAAGCAAGCTTCTTCATGATGTCCTCCTCAGTGTGCCGAGACTAAACGGTACGTCGTGCGGAAACGTTCCGCAGGAACCAGAGGAGAATCCTGAACAACTGTTCAGCAAGCGTGGATCGAAAATGCCTTCAGCCCTGCGCGCGCTCGATATTGCCGCTGCGCGTCGGCACGCCGAATTCGCGCCGGCAGACGTCGGCGAGCACCGCCACGCCTTCGCGGATCTGCTGATGCGAGGGGCTCGCGAAGCACAGCCGCAGCCGGCTGCCGGACCACGCCTTGTTGGTCGACCATTCCGGTCCCGGATTGATGGAGACGCCGGCGGCGAGCGCCGCCTGGTAGAGTTTCAGCGTATCGACATGATCCGGAAGCTTGACCCACAGAAAGATGCCGCCCCTCGGCTCCTCGAATTCCGCCACGGTGCCGAACTGCTCGTTCAGCGCCTCCATCAGCGTATCGAGCTTCTTGCGCAGGCCGCGCGTCAGCTCCGGCACATGGGTCGCAAAATGCGGCGCGCAATATTCGGCGAGCACCATCTGCTCCAGCGCGCCGGAGCCTGCATCGGTCTTCAGCGCCAGCATCCGCGACATCACCTCCCAGGGTGCGACGATGAAGCCGACGCGCAGGGCAGGCGCGATCGATTTCGAGAACGAGCCGATATGGATCACGCCGCCATGCTGGCTCATGGCGTAGATCGCGGGCGGGCGCTCGCCGCTCCAGGTGAGGTCGGCGTAGCAATCGTCCTCGAAGATCGGCACGCCATACTCGCGCGACAGCTTCAGCATCTCGGCGCGGCGGCTCTCCGGCAGGATCGTGCCGGTCGGGTTCTGCACGGTCGGGATGGTGTAGATATATTTCGGCGTGATGCCGCGCCGCTTATGGTCGGCGAGCGCGGCAGCCAGCGCATCGATCCGGATGCCGTCCTGGTCGAGGGGAATGCCGACGGCGTTGACGCCGAGCCGCGTGAGCCGGTTCAGCGAGCCCTGATAGGTCTCCTGCTCGATCAACACGGTGTCGCCCCGCGCAAGCAGCGTGTGGTTGACGAGGTCGAGCGCCTGCAGCGAGCCCGAGACGATCAATATGTCATCGGCCGTGCAGACGATGCCGGCGTCGCGCTTGAGCTTGCCGGTGAGGAATTCGCGCAAGGGCCGATACCCCTGCGGGCCATGGGCGAGGTTGTAGGTCGCGAGCGCCTTGCCCTCGCGCTTCAACACCGCGTTGACCGCCTCGATCAGCCCGTCGACCGGAACCCCATCCGGATCGTTGTTGCCGCCGACGAAGCTGTACTTGGCAAGCCCGGTCCACTTGGCGGCCGCCGCCGGCAGGCCGGCGGGCAACAGCGGCGCGAAATCGAATTGGGTTGAGGCGGACATGGACATTCACTCCCGTGTTGTTGTCATTGAGAAGGCCCAAGTGAAGTGGAAGGCCCTCTTGCTAGTTCTTGCCGACGATCCTGATCGGTCGCCCCTGGCTGATGAAGGCATAATGCCCCGGGCCGACGCTGCCAACCATCAGCGCTTCGACCGCGGGTTCGGCGATCTCGCCGGCTGCGGCCCAGTCCACCACGAAATTGGCGCCGGTGCCGCCGCGCACGTCGGAAATGGGGATGAAGACCTCGATGGTTGCGAACGGCTTCAGCGCGATCGGCGCCTTGAGGTAGCTTTCAACCGGCTTGCCTTCGGTGTCGAAATAGGCGATCCGCTTCAATACGAGGGGCTTGGTCTCGGAGGTGTTGTGGACACTCAATGTCACCGAGAAATCGGCCCTGAGCCTGCCTTGGCTCATCGAGACACTGGAATAGACTGGGACATAGAAAGAGCCGGAAACGGCGAGATTCTCGGCGGGAACAGCCGTCAGCGAACTCGCAAAACCCTGCTCGATGCTGCCGTTTTGCGCCATGGAGGGGCGGGATGCGGTCAGCGATGCCAGAATCGCCAGAAACAGGCTAAGGGCGCGGATGTGACAGATTGCTCGTTTGACCCCCGTGCTTGGGTCTCTAGGTTGCGATGAGGAGAAGCCCCAAGACATGCATGAACTTATAGGTGATATTACTTTAAGCATCCTGTTCGCCTGGGTGCTCGGCCTGTTAGCTCATTTCTCCCGGCAACCCCTGATCCTGGCCTACCTTATCGCCGGGTTTTTGATTGGTCCATTCGGCACGGGTCTGGTCAAGTCCCAGGAATCGATCAGCGTCATATCAGAGCTCGGCCTGATCTTCATGCTGTTCATGATCGGGCTCGAGATCGACCTGAAGAAGATCGTCCGCGCCGGCAAGGTGATCCTGTTCGCGGCCGGCGGCCAGCTCCTGGGCGGCTGCCTGCTCGGCATCCTGTTTTTCGTCGGCACCGGGCTGTCGATGGGCGGCGGCGGCAAGTTCGACGCGCTTTATCTCTGCGTCGCCTGCGCGCTCTCCTCGACCGTGATCATCGTCAAGGTGCTCTACGAGAAGCGCGAGCTCGATACGCTGCCAGGCCGCATCACGCTGGGCGTGCTGGTGCTGCAGGACATTTTTGCGATCCTGTTCCTCGCGGTGCAGCCGAGCCTCGACAACCTCCAGGTCGGCATCATCCTGCTTTCGATCCTGCGCGTCGGCGTGCTGGTGGCGACGGCGCTGGTGCTCAGCCGCTACGTGCTGCCACGGCTGTTCCAGCAGATCGCGCGGCGCCCCGAGCTGATCCTGCTCGGCGCGCTTGCCTGGTGCTTCCTGATCGGCGAGGTCGCCGAACGCCTGCATCTGTCGCGCGAGATGGGCTCGCTGGTCGCCGGGGTGTCGCTGTCGACCTTCCCTTATGCGCTCGACGTCACCGCCAAGGTCACGACCCTCCGTGATTTCTTCATCACGCTGTTCTTTGTCGCGCTCGGGATGACCATCCCGGTTCCCGGCCTCTCGGTGATCGGGCTTGCGCTGTTGATTGCGGCGTTCACCGTAGTGAGCCGCCTGGTCACGACGTTCACGCCGCTCTATCTGATGAAGCAGGGCTTGAGGGCCAGCCTGCTGCCGGCGATCAACCTGGCGCAGATCTCGGAATTCTCGCTGGTGGTGATCCAGACCGGCGTCGCCGCCGGGCATATCTCCACTGCGACATCGAGCGCCGCCTCCTTCGCCTTCGTGGTGCTGGCGGTGTTGAGCACCTTCGCGATCACCAGGAGCAGCGAGATCACCCGTTCCCTGATCGGGCGGTTGAAGCGGATCGGGCTTCGCGACCTCGACCAGGTCCACCCTGCGGAAGGGGGCGGTCAGGAGGCCGGCCACGGCGAGAGCCGCCGGATCGTGATCCTCGGCTTTTTCCGCGCCGCCAGCGCCCTGCTCAGCCAGATCGAGCGGCAGAACGAAGCGCTGTTGGAGCAGATCAGCGTCATCGATTTCAACCCGCTGGTGTTCAGGACCTTGAAAGATCGCGACCTGCAGGTGATCTATGGTGATATCAGCAATGTCGATACGCTGGTGCATGCCGGCATCGGCAAGGCCGAGATCATCATTCTGAGCGTGCCGGATTCGCTCCTGGTCGGCGCCAACAATGAGAAGCTGGTCCGCCATGTCCGGAGCCTCAATCCGACCGCCAAGATCGTCGCGACCGCCGATTTCCTGGCCGATGTGAACGATCTCTACGTGGCCGGGGCCGACTACGTGACGGTGACGCGGATCAGCGACGCGAGCGAGCTGTTCTCGGTGATCGAAGCCGCCGATGCCGGACTTCTGGAAGAGAAGCGCGCCGCGATGGATGCGCAGCTCGCCGAGCGACGGGAGGTGTTGCCTTGAGATACGGCCTGGTATGCCTGCCGACGCTGTTCTGGCCTGCGGATTGATGCTGGCGCGGGCTGCCGGTTCCGGCTAATGCACTGCCAGCAAAAAGCGAGATTTTGAGACATGGCCGATACGATCCAGGAAGTGTTGCAAGCCTTTGCGAAGGGCGAACTCGTCGTCGTCACCGATGACGACGACCGGGAAGGCGAGGGCGATCTGATCGTCGCCGCGTCGCTCTGTACCGCCGACAAGATGGCCTTCATCATCCGCCACACCTCTGGCATCGTCTGCGCGCCGATCACCACCGACGACGCGAAGCGGCTGCGGCTCGACCCGATGGTCGCGCACAACGATTCCAGCCACACCACTGCCTTCACCGTCTCGATCGACTACAAGCCCGATGGCGGCACCGGCATTTCGGCAGACGAGCGCGCCTCCTGCTGCCGTGCGCTCGCCAATCCCAATGCCGGCGCCAATGATTTCGCCCGGCCGGGCCACATCTTCCCGCTGATCGCCCGCGATGGCGGCGTGCTCCTGCGCTCCGGCCATACGGAAGCCGCGGTCGATCTCTGCAAGCTCGCCGGCCTGCCGCCGGTCGGCGTCATCAGCGAATTGATGAACGACGACGGCACGGTGATGAAGGGTGCGCAGGTCGCCCGTTTTGCCGCCGCCAACAACCTCAAGCACGTCACGATCGCCGACCTGATCGCCTATCGGCAGGCCCGCGAGAAGCTGATCGAGCGGGTCGCGACGTTCACGACCGACAGCCCGATCGGCCCGCTGCAGGGCTATGCCTACCGCTCGCCGTTCGACGAGATCATGCACGCCGCCTTCGTCTATAACGGCATCGGCGACGGCAAGAACGTGCTGACGCGGTTGCACAAGCCGAACATCGTCAAGGACATCTTCACCGGCGGGGCTCGCATGGAAGCCGTTCTGCGGCAGTTCAAGAAGGCCGGCCGCGGCGTGCTGGTTTACTTGCGCGACGGCGCCGCCGGTGTTCCCGTCGAGCCCGTCGGCGCGACGCAGACCGCGGAGGCCGATCGCAACCGGCAATGGCGCGAGGTCGGCGTCGGCGCACAGATCCTGCGCGATCTCGGCGTCACCTCGATCCGCAACCTCACCTCGTCCGTGCATGACTACAAGGGATTGTCCGGTTTCGGTATCGAGATCGTCTCCAACGAGAAACTCGAATGCTGACGAAAGTCATTCCGGGCGCGCGTAGCGCCAGCCCTGAGGGAACCCAATGCAATTGCGCTTCCACTCACGGCGCTTTAATTTAACGGGTAATTCCGAAACGACGATGCGAAAGGGATTTTCATGAGCGTGCGCCCCCAGGCCAAGGACAAGCCGGCAGCGGCTTCTTTCCAGTGGGATGATCCGTTCCTGCTCGATGACCAGCTCACCGAAGACGAACGCATGATCCGCGACACCGCGCGCGCCTATGCGCAGGACAAGCTGTTGCCGCGCGTCATCAATGCCTATCTGGAAGAGAAGACCGATCGCGACATCTTCAACGAGATGGGGGAACTCGGCCTGATCGGCGTCACGCTGCCGGAGGAATATGGCTGCGCGAATGCAAGCTATGTCGCCTATGGCCTGGTGGCGCGTGAGATCGAGCGGGTCGATTCCGGTTATCGCTCGATGAACTCGGTGCAGTCCTCGCTGGTGATGTACCCGATCTATGCCTATGGCGATGAGAACCAGCGCAAGAAATATCTGCCCAAGCTCGCCACCGGAGAATGGGTCGGCTGTTTCGGCCTGACCGAGCCGGATGCGGGTTCCGATCCCGGCGGCATGAAGACCCGCGCCGAGAAGGTTTCCGACGGCTACCGGCTGACCGGCAGCAAGATGTGGATCTCGAACGCGCCGATCGCCGACGTCTTCGTGGTGTGGGCCAAGTCGGCCGCGCACGACAACCAGATCCGCGGCTTCATCCTGGAGAAGGGCATGAAGGGCCTCTCCGCGCCGAAGGTCGGCGGCAAGCTTTCGCTGCGCGCCTCCATCACCGGCGAGATCGTGCTTGATGGCGTGGTGGTTCCGGAGAGCGCGCTATTGCCCAATGTCTCCGGTCTCAAGGGTCCGTTCGGCTGCCTCAATCGCGCCCGCTACGGCATCTCCTGGGGCGCGATGGGCGCCGCGGAGGACTGCATGCACCGCGCGCGTCAATATACCCTCGACCGCAAGCAGTTCGGTCGTCCGCTCGCCGCCACCCAATTGGTGCAGAAGAAGCTCGCCGACATGGAGACCGAGATCGCGCTCGGCCTGCAGGCCTCGCTTCGCGTCGGCCGGCTGATGGACGAGGGCAAGATGGCGCCGGAGATGATCTCCATCGTCAAGCGCAACAATTGCGGCAAGGCGCTCGACATCGCCCGCATGGCGCGCGACATGCACGGCGGCAACGGCATCCAGATCGAATACCACGTGATGCGCCACGCCGCGAATTTGGAAACCGTGAACACCTACGAGGGCACTCACGACGTCCACGCGCTGATCCTGGGCCGCGCCATCACCGGTATCCAGGCGTTTTCGTAAGCGCTGAAGTTGTGGAGCGATATGTAACCCCTTGCTCCGTCATGGCCGGGCTTGTCCCGGCCATCCACGTGTGAGCTTCCGGAAAGAAAGCGCGTGGATGCCCGGACAAGCCCGGGCATGACGAAATCAGCGTCAGGTGTTTAGCCATGGCCGACAACGACGACATCCCGTTCAACCGCGATTTTCCGCTTCAGCCCGGCGTGGTCGACGAAGCCCGCCCCGGCGTGCGGCGCGTTCTCTGCAACAATCCGAGCGCGTTCACCTTCACCGGTACGGTCAGCTACATCGTGGGCAAGGGCAATGTTGCGATCATCGATCCCGGCCCCGACGATGAAGCGCATGCCAGGGCGCTCTTGGATGCCGTGCGCGGCGAGACCGTGACGCATATCCTGGTCACCCACACCCATCGCGACCATTCGCCGAACACCGCGCGGATCAAGCAGGCGACCGGCGCGCCCGTTTATGCCGAGGGCCCGCACCGCGCCTCGCGGCCGCGGTTCGAGAGCGAGAAGCATAATCCGGAGTCCGGGGCCGACCGCGACTTCAGGCCGGACGTCGAGGTCAAGAACGGCGACGTGATCGAAGGTTCCGGCTGGGCGCTGGAGGCGGTGGCGACGCCGGGCCATACCGCCAATCATCTGGCGTTCGCCTGGCCGGAACGCGGCATCAATTTCGTCGGCGATCACGTGATGGGCTGGTCGACCTCGATCGTGGCTCCGCCGGACGGATCGATGATCGACTACATGGCTTCGCTGGAACGGCTGGAGCAGCGGCCCGAGGAACTCTATTTCTCCGGCCATGGCCCCGAAATTACCGAAGGGCCGCGCTACGTCCGCTTCCTGGCGCGACACCGAAAGGCGCGCGAAGCCTCGATCCTGCATCGCCTCGCCAAGGGCGAGGCCGACATCCCGACCATGGTGCGCGCGATCTATATCGGCCTCGATCCGCGGCTAACCGGCGCTGCCGGCTATTCGGTGCTGGCGCATCTGGAGGATCTGGTCGCCCGAGGCATCGTCACGACCGACGGCGATCCGGTGATCGGAGGAACGTACCGGCTGGCGTGAAGCGCAAATGACGGATGGGACGCTCCATCCGCCATTCGCTTACGTCGTGCGCGTTAGTGCGTCACCAGCGGGCAGCCGCCCTTGTCGAGCGGACGGAACGCTTCGTCGCCGGGCACGGTGGCGAGCAGCTTGTAGAGGTCCCATTCGCCCTTGGACTCCGAGGGCTTCTTCACCTCGAACAGGTACATGTCATGCACCATGCGCCCGTCGATCCGGATTTTTCCGTTCTTGGCGAAGAAATCGTTCACCGGCGTGGCCCGCATCTGCGCCATCACCTTCGGCGCCTCGTCGGTGCCGATGGCCTCGATCGCCTTCAAATAATGCATCGTCGCCGAATAGAGCCCGGCCTGGATCATGGTCGGCATGTGCCCGACCTTCTCATTGAAGCGCTTTGAGAAGGCCCGCGTCTCGTCATTCATGTCCCAATAGAAGGCGTCGGTGACGATCAGGCCCTGGGTCGCCTGGATGCCGAGCGAATGGGTGTCGGTGATTTCCTGCAACAGCGCGATCATCTTCTGGCCGCCCTGGGTGATGCCGAACTCGGCGGCCTGCTTCAGCGCATTGGTGGTGTCGCCGCCGGCGTTCGCGAGCGCCACGACCTTGGCCTTCGAGGCCTGCGCCTGCAGCAGGAAGGAGGAGAAGTCGGAGGTGTTGAGCGGGTGGCGCACCTCGCCGAGCACCTTGCCGCCGCTTTCCTTGACGACGTTGGCGGCGTCGCGCTCGAGCGCCATGCCGAAGGCATAATCGGCGGTGACGAAGAACCAGGTGTCCTCGCCGCGCTTGACCATCGCCTTGCCGGCGACATTCGCCAGCGCATAGGTGTCGTAGGTCCAGTGCACGGTGTTGGGTGAGCAGGCGACGCCGGTGAGGTCGGACGAGCCGCCGCCGGAGTTGATATTGATCTTGTTCTTCTCGCGCGTCAGCGCCGAGATCGGCAGTGCGACCGAGGAGGTCGGCACGTCGAAGATCGCATCGACCTTCTCGTTGTCGTACCAGTTTCTGGCGATGGCAACGCCGACGTCCGGCTTGTTCTGGTGATCGGCGAAGACCACCTCGACCGGCTTGCCCTTCACCTTGCCGCCGTAATCGGCGACCGCCATCTGCACCGCGGCGACCGAGCCCTTGCCGGTGGCATCGGCATAGAGGCTGGACATGTCGGTGAGCACGCCGATCCTGACCACGTCGTCGGAAATCTGGGCATTGGCGGCGCCGCCGGAAGCGGCAAGCGCGAGACCCGCCGCAAGGGCGGCCGCAAGCGGTTTCATCGTTTCTTCTCCCTGGCTTCTTGTGGAGGATTATCATTAACGCCGCCAGTTCTATCCGGTGCCATTAGGGCGGCAAAGCCCGGGACCGCGAACAAGGCCGCAGGCGAGGTTTGCACGCGCGCAGCCCGTAGCCCGGGAGGAGCGGAACGCGCAACCCGGGACGTCCGCATTCGCATTCACTGGAGTGCCCCCCAAAAGTGAGACACGGGAAATTAGGGACAGTTCTCTAACGGAGAACGTATGCCCAACAAATCCCCCCGTGTTTTCAGCCGAGAGTTCAAGCTTGAGGCGGTTCGCCGCATT
>NZ_JBVAPG010000233.1:0-9321 GCF_055413685.1 Bradyrhizobium sp. LeoA1Lang
GGGCGCGCCCCTGCTTTGCGCCGCCCCGCTGCATCGCCGGCGGGCGCCGACCCTCATGCTTATTCCGCTGCGGTTCGCTCTGGCCGCCGCGAAACGCTTCAACCGCCTGCTCGACCGGCTGGGGCTTGCTGTTTTTTGTTGTGGTGGCGTGGGGTGGGAAAAGCCACGGGGTCGCGCCACCGCGCGCCCCGTTGGCTTTGCCCACCCTACGAATTAGCCACAAACTATCGCGGCGCGCGCTTTGCCAGGATTCGCTGCAGCGTTCGGCGGTGCATGTTGAGGCGGCGCGCGGTTTCCGAGACGTTGCGGTTGCACATCTCGTAGATGCGCTGGATGTGCTCCCAGCGTACGCGGTCGGCCGACATCGGGTTGGCCGGCGGTTCGGATTTCTCGGTGCCGCTCGCGAGCAATGCCGCGACGACATCGTCGGCGTCCGCGGGCTTCGAGAGATAGTCGATCGCGCCCATCTTCACCGCGGTCACGGCGGTGGCGATATTGCCGTAGCCAGTGAGCACGATCGCGCGCGCATCGGGGCGCTTGCGCTTCAATGCGGAGACGACGTCGAGGCCGTTGCCGTCGCCCAACCGCAGATCGACCACCGCAAACGCAGGCGCGGCCTTTCCGATCTGCGCCAGACCATCGGACACAGTATCGCAGGATGTCACGGTGAAGCCGCGGGTCTCCATGGCGCGCGACAGGCGCTCCAGGAACGGCTTGTCGTCCTCGACGATGAGCAATGAGCGGTCGGCTTGATCGTTCAGTTCGGCGATGGCGTTCACGGTTCTGCTATCCCTTCTCCAACACCAAAGATATGGCGTGTGACTGCGGCGATGCCAAGGCCACCCAAAACCGGTCGGTTAATGCGTCAAATTGTCGAATTGTGTTCAGCCCATCATTTCGTCGGCAGCTTCGCTCGTCTCGAACACGTCGCGCGGCCAGACGATCTGCACCACGGCGCCGTGATCGGGAAAGACGCGATTGGTGAAAGTGACCTTGGCGCCGGTGCGCTCCAGCAGGGTCCGCGCGATGAAAATGCCAAGACCAAGCCCCGCGCGGCCGTTTTGCGCCTCATCCGCGCTGCGGCGCCGCGACAAATAAGGCTCGCCGATCCGGTTCAGCATGTCAGGAGCGATGCCGGGGCCGTCATCGGAAATGACGATTTCGACGGTCTCGGCATTCCACCAGGCATTCACCTCGACGGTCTGGTTGGCGAAATCCACCGCATTTTCCAGGATGTTGCCGACGCCATAGAGGATCGCGGGATTGCGGGCGCCGACCGGTTCCGTGGTGACTGCGACAGCAAGCCGCACCTTGATTGCAACGCCGAAATCGCGGTGCGGCGCAACCGCCTCCTCGATCAGCGTCGACAGTTTCATCCGGTCGAACGGCGCTCCGGTGGAGGAGAGCTGGGTGATCTTGCTCAGGATGTCGCGGCAGCGCTGCGCCTGCTCGCGCAGCGTCTTCAGGTCGGCAGCGAGCGGGCCGTCCTTCACCGTACGTTCCAGTTCGCGCGAGATCAGGAAGATGGTCGAGAGCGGCGTCCCAAGCTCGTGCGCAGCCGCCGCGGCAAGGCCGTCGAGCTGGGTCAGATGCTGCTCGCGCGCCAGCACCAGTTCGGTCGCGGCCAGCGCGTCCGAGAGCTTTCGCGTGTCCTCGGTGACCTGGAACGCGTACAGGCTGGTGACACCGATCGCGAGCAGGATCGAGAGCCAGACGCCGAACAGGTAGATCGGCTGCAGCACCAGCGGATCGTCGGGGTCCCAGGGCAACGGAAAATGGAAGAACACCAGCGCCGACGCGCAGGCGACCGCAAGGCAGCCAAGCGCGATCGTCAGCCGGACCGGCAGCGCGGTGGCGGAAATCAGGACCGGCGCCAGGAACAGGAACGAGAACGGATTCTGCAGGCCGCCGGTCAGGAACAACAGGCCGGCAAGCTCGACGATATTGAGCGCGAGCAGTGCTGCGGCATAGATCGGCTCCAACCGCTGCATCGGGTTGAACGCGATCTGCAGGGCGAGATTGAGCAGCGCCGACAGCGCGATGATGGCGATGCAGGGGATGACGGGAACGTCGAATTCCAGGCCCTGGGCGACGATGAAGATTGCGGCGAGCTGGCCAAGCGCGGCCAGCCAACGGAGCCGCAGAATCGTATCCAGACGGACATGGCGGCGTGGTTGGCGGAAATCTGAGGCGGCTACGTCGGTCATATCCTCACTTTAGCTACACGACAGCTCGATCACAAACGCGCGTGATCCGGCTGTGGCGGCGCCCGTCATGGCCGGGCTTGTCCCGGCCATCCACGTTCTTGCCGCAGGAAAGAGTAAGACGTGGATGCCCGGGACAAGCCCGGGCATGACGAGCTCCTTGCGCTCGGGGACCTGATGCCTCAATGAAACGGGTTGCATGAAGATCGAAGATACAATCTCGCGTAAGCCGCCAGCTTCCGATCCCGCAGCTCCGGCCGCGATCGATGTCGCGCATCTGGTGAAGGTCTACAAGGCCACCCGCGCGGTCGACGATGTCTCGTTTCGGATCGCGCGCGGCAGCATCACCGGGCTGCTCGGCGGCAACGGCGCCGGCAAGACCACGACGATCGCCATGATCATGGGCCTGGTGCTGCCGACCTCCGGCCGCATCCATGTGCTGGGCTTTCCGATGCCCGAACAGAGCGCCGAGGTGCTCGGGCGGATGAATTTCGAGAGCCCCTATGTCGACATGCCGATGCGGCTCACCGTGCGCCAGAACCTCACGATCTTCGGCCGGCTCTATGCCGTGCGGAATCTCGCAGACAGAATCGATCGGCTCGCCTCCGACCTCGATCTGCGCGACTTCATCGACCGCGCCAACGGCAAGCTTTCCGCCGGCCAGAAGACGCGCGTGGCGCTCGCCAAGGCACTGATCAACGAACCTGACCTGTTGCTCCTGGACGAGCCGACCGCCTCGCTCGATCCCGATACCGCCGATTGGGTGCGGCAGCACCTGGAGAACTACCGCAAGAGCCATAACGCGACCATTCTGCTCGCCTCGCACAACATGCTGGAGGTGGAGCGGCTGTGCGACCGCGTCATCATCATGAAGCGCGGCAAGATCGAGGATGACGATAGTCCCGACCGGATCATGGCCCGCTACAACCGCGACACGCTGGAAGAGGTGTTCCTGGACGTCGCCCGCGGCCGCACCCGGGAGAGCGCGACATGAGCGAGATTGCCGTCCATCGCGGGCTGTCGCTCAACCGCATCAACGCGATGGTGCTGCGCTATTGGTATCTCTTGCTGTCGTCCTGGCCGCGACTATTGGAACTGGTCTACTGGCCGGCGCTGCAGATCATCACCTGGGGTTTCCTGCAGAACTACATTTCGCAGACCTCGGGCTTCTTCGCGCAGGCCGGCGGCACCCTGATCGGCGCCGTCATCCTGTGGGACATCCTGTTCCGCGGTCAGCTCGGCTTTTCGATCTCGTTTCTGGAAGAGATGTGGGCGCGCAATCTCGGCAATCTCATGATGAGCCCGCTGAAGCCGATCGAGTTCCTGATCTCGCTGATGATCATGAGCCTGATCCGGCTCGCGATCGGCGTCGTTCCGATGACGCTGCTGGCGCTGTTCTTCTTCGGCTTCAACTTCTACGCCATCGGCCTGCCGCTGATCGCCTTCTTCTGCAACCTGATCTTCACGAGCTGGTCGGTCGGCATTTTCGCCTCCGGCCTCGTGCTGCGGAACGGACTCGGCGCGGAGAGCATCGTCTGGACGCTGATGTTCGCGCTGATGCCGCTCGCCTGCATCTATTATCCCGTCAGCGTCTTGCCGCCCTGGCTGCAGGTCGTCGCCTGGATGTTGCCGCCGACCTATGTGTTCGAGGGCATGCGGGCGCTCCTGATCGACCACGTCTTCCGCACTGAGCTGATGGTCGACGCCCTCGTCATCAACGCGGTGCTGCTTGTCGCGTCATTTGCGATCTTTCTTGCCCTTTTGCGCAGCGCCAAGCGCAACGGCTCGCTGCTCAGCGGAGGCGAATAACCTTCACTTTCCCGTGGATTCTCGGTTGTTTGGCGCTTTTTCGGCCGTATCTGTAGTGACAGATGCATTGACGCTTTATTACGCATTCGACAGTATGCTGCGTCGCAAACGAGGATTTTGAAGCAAATGCCGATTGGTGAATTTGGCGGCGCCCCGCCGCTGGCGGCCGAAGGCAGTCCGGCGCTCACGACGCCACTGTACTGGATGTACGAGATGGCGCATTCGTCGCTGAACCCGGCGCGCGCGGTGACCGACGCCACCAAGATCCTGTTTCAGAATCCGCTCAATCCGTGGACGCATACCGAAGTCGGCAAATCCGTCGCCGCGGCCTGCGAGTTGTTCGAGCGCACCACCCGCCGCTACGGCAAGCCGGAATGGGGCCTCGACGAGACCGAGGTCAATGGCGTGCGTACGGCGGTTGAAGTCCGCACGGTCTGGGAAAAGCCGTTCTGCCGGCTGCTCTATTTCGATCGCAAGCTGACCCGGCCGCTGCGCAGCCCCCAGCCGCGCGTGCTGATCGTGGCGCCGATGTCCGGCCATTACGCGACGCTGCTGCGTGGCACGGTCGAAGCCTTCCTGCCGACCCACGAGGTCTACATCACCGATTGGGCCGATGCGCGCATGGTGCCGCTGTCCGAAGGCCGCTTCGATCTCGATGACTATGTCGATTACCTCATCGAGATGCTGCATGCGCTTGGCGGCAACATGCATGTCATCGCGGTCTGCCAGCCCTCGGTGCCCGTGGTGGTCGCGGTCTCCCTCATGGAAGCGCGGCGTGATCCCTTCGTGCCGCTGTCGATGACGCTGATGGGCGGCCCGATCGACACCCGCCGCAATCCGACCGCGGTCAACAACCTCGCGGCCGAACGCGGCATCGAATGGTTCCGCAACAACGTCATCACCAAAGTGCCGTTCCCGCATCCTGGCATGATGCGCGACGTCTATCCGGGATTCCTGCAGCTCAACGGCTTCATCACCATGAATCTCGACCGCCACATGGATGCGCACAAGGCGCTGTTCGCCAATCTGGTGAAGGGCGATGGCGATCTCGTCGACAAGCACCGCGAATTCTATGACGAATATCTCGCGGTGATGGATCTGACCGCCGAGTATTATCTGCAGACGGTCGACCTCGTCTTCGTTAAGCACGCGCTGCCGAAGGGCGAGATGACCCATCGTGGCGAGCCGGTCGCTCCCTCCAAGATCAGGCGCGTTGCGTTGATGACGGTGGAAGGCGAGAAGGACGACATCTCCGGCCTTGGGCAGACCGAAGCGACGCATGCTTTGTGCACGTCAATTCCCGATCATCGCCGCGTGCATTACGTGCAGAAGGGCGTCGGACACTATGGTGTGTTCAACGGCTCGCGTTTCCGTGCTGAAATCGTGCCGCGCATCTCCGATTTCATGGTTTCGTCGGCCAATACACGGCTTTCCCTGGTCGCGGCTGCTGAATAGCGGTGTGATCGAGCCCGATTTGGGTGGGTTTATAAGTCGCTGAATTGATTAAAAGAATCCGGATTCGGCGATCGTTCAAGGAATGAGTTTTGACTCGTTCCTTAGAGGGTGATTTCGGGCCGGGTCGGTCCAAATTTTTCGGATTCCGACCCCACTATGTAGGGGTCAAATCGCGGGCAGCCTCTGTATATTGGGCAAATGATTTGTTTTTGCGCCGAGCGATTTCCCTGGCGGCGGATATGGCAGAATCCGGGCGAACTTCTCCTCCCCGGACTCTCAGAAATGGCCACTCGCGCGCTCCTCTATCGGCGGCCCGCCGAACCCTCGACTCTTCTCATCAAGCACGGCTCCCAATATTTCGCGATCAGGCTACGGCGGCATAGGCGCGCGCGTCGCTACACGCTTCGCATTCATCCAACTGACCGCGAAGCGATCCTCACGATGCCGCCGCGCGGCACCATCGCCGATGCGCGCGACTTCGCGCAGCTTCATGGCGGCTGGATCGCCGCGCGTCTTGGTCGCCTGCCGAAGGCGGCGCCGTTCCAACCCGGCACAGTGGTGCCGCTGCGCGGCGTGCCGCATCGGCTCGTGCATCGCGCCGGCGAGCGCGGCACGGTGTGGACCGAGATTCGTGACAGCGGCGAAAGGATTTTGTGCGTGGCCGGCGAGCCGGAGCACATGGACCGCCGCGTGCACGACTTCCTCAAGCGCGAAGCGCGCAAGGATTTGCACAAGGCGTCCTTGGCCTATGCGGCGGAACTCGGCGTGCGCGTGCGCCGCGTCTCGATCCGCGATCAATCGAGCCGCTGGGGTTCCTGCACCTCGCACGGATCGCTGTCGTTCTCCTGGCGCCTGATCCTCGCGCCGCCCTACGTGCTCGACTATCTCGCAGCGCATGAAGTCTCGCACCTGGTCGAGATGAATCACTCGCTGCGGTTCTGGAAAACCGTGGGCCGGATCTGCTCGTCAGTGGACCGCGCCAAGACCTGGCTCGACACCCACGGCAACGATCTGCATCGCTACGGTATCGAGGATTAGGGTTTCGACGTGTAGGATGGGTAGAGCGAAAGCGAAACTCATCATCTTCTTCGCCGCAGCGGCCCAATTGATGGGTTTCGCTTTGGCTCTACCCATCCTACGAAAGCTCTGTAGCCCGGATGGAGCGAAGCGCAATCCGGGACGGTCTCAAACGTAGATCGAACTGTCCCGGGTTACGCTTCGCTGCACCCGGGCTACGAGATCAGCGGGCTACGCAATCAGCGGCCGCCGAACAGGCGATCGACCAGCCAACCATCCAATCCCGCCGCAGCTTCCGGACGCGCACTGGGATTGGGCGGCGTGGAGGCGCGCGTCGGCGTCGGCGGCGGGCGATACTGACCGGCGGAAGGAACGGGTGAGGGCGGCGCGAGCGACTGCGGTGACGGCGCGCTGACCTGCGACGAGGCCTGCACCAGATTCGACAGCGCCCAGCCGACTTGCGCATTCGCCAGGCTGGCGACTGGCACGCCCTGGTGCGCCGTGCGCATGAAGCGGCTCCACACCTCCACCGGCAGCCCGCCGCCGGTCGCCTTCTTGGTCGGCGAATTGTCGTCATTGCCGAGCCAGACGCCGGTGACGAGATTGGCGGTGTAGCCGATGAACCAGGCGTCGCGGAAATCCTGGCTGGTGCCGGTCTTGCCGGCGGCGGTCCAGCCGGGGATTTCCGCCTTGCGCGCGGTGCCGGAGATCAGCGTCTCCATCATCATCGTGTTCATCATCGCGACATAGCGCGGCTCGATCACCCGGGCGAGTTGGTCGGCTGGCCGAACGTAGAGCAGCTTGCCTCTATCGGTGCGGATCCTCGTCACCACGTGCGGCGAGACGGCGGTGCCGCCATTGGCAAAGGGCGCGTAGGCGCCGACCAGTTCGATCACCGAGACCTCGGAGGTGCCGAGCGCGATTGAGGGATTGGCGTCGAGCTTGGAGGAGATGCCGAGCCGGTGCGCGGTCCGCACCACGTTCTTCGGGCCGACCTCGAGCCCGAGCCTGACCGCGACCGTGTTCAGCGACATCGCCAGCGCCTGCGTCAGCGTCACCGAGCCGAAATATTCGTGGGTGTAGTTCTCCGGCTTCCAGCCCTTGATATCGAGCGGGGCGTCAGTGCGGATCGTCTCCGGCGTCAGCCCGGCCTCGACCGCGGTGAGATAGACGAACGGCTTGAAGGCCGAGCCGGGCTGGCGCTTGGCGGTCACCGCGCGGTTGAACTGGCTCTCGGCATAGTTCCGTCCGCCCACCATGGCGCGCACTGCGCCATCGGGCGTCATCGCCACCAGCGCGCCCTGGGTGACGTTGAACTTCACGCTCTTGGCGGCAAGCTCGTCGATGATGGCGGCTTCGGCGACGTTCTGCAGCTTCGGATCGATCGTGGTCTCGACCGTGATGTTCTGGTCGATCTGGCCGACAAGGTCATCGAGCACTTCGCCGATCCAGTCGGCGACGTAGTTCACGGTGCCGGCGCCGGCCGGCTTCACGTTGTAGGAGGGATGGCCGATCGAGGCCTTCGCCTGCGCCTCGGTGATGAACTTGGCGTCCGCCATCGCTGACAGCACGATCTGCGCGCGCTGCTCGGCGCCTTCAGGATTGCGGTTCGGCGCCAGCCGCGATGGCGATTTGACCAGCCCTGCAAGCATCGCGGCTTCCGCCACGGTCACGTTCTTCGCCGACTTGCCGAAATAGCGTTGCGCCGCGGCCTCCACGCCATAGGCGCCGGAGCCGAAATAGACGCGGTTGAGATAGAGCTCCAAGATCTCGTTCTTGGAATGCTTGCGCTCCAGCCAGATCGCGAGCTCGGCCTCCTGCAGCTTGCGCTGCATGGTGCGTTCCTGGGTGAGGAACAGGTTCTTGGCGAGCTGCTGCGTCAGCGTCGAGCCGCCCTGCGACACGCCGCGACGCAGGAGATTGGTCACCGCTGCGCGCGCGATGCCGATCGGGTCGACGCCATAATGCGAGTAGAAGCGGCGGTCCTCGATGGCGATGAAGGCTTTCGGCAGGTATGGCGGCAGGTCCTTCAGCGCGACATTGGCGCCGGCCATTTCGCCCCGCTGCGCCAGCACGCTGCCGTCCATGCCAACGATCTGGATCGTCGGCGGCCGCTTGGGGATTTCGAGCGATTGGATCGGCGGCAGATGCGCGCCGACCCAGACCACGACGCCGACGACCGCAATCGCCGCCCACAGGCCGAGCACGACGCCCCAATAGAAGATGCGGCCGATCGAAGAGCCGCCGCGCGATTTCCGCCGTTTCCCGCCACTTGGGGCGGGCTTGCGCTCGCGCGGCGGTTCCGCACCGGCGTCACTGCTGCTGCGCTGCTTGGCGGATTTCTTCGGTCTGTCTTCGGGATTGGGGATGCGGTCGGCCGGCGAGAGCCGCAAATCGGCGAGCGCGGCCGGAAGCCCGAATAGCGGCTCCTTGCGCCCGCCGCTCTTTTTCTTTCCCCACGCCATCCACAAACGCTGCTCACACCACGTTCCGCCGCACGCTAGCGTTCCGGGTTTAAGGCCCGGTTACGCAAAGCTTAACGCGGGATTAGGAGGTGAGGCAGCGCCACATCGACGAAGCTGTAGAGCCGTAGGGTGGGCAAAGCGAAGCGTGCCCACCATCCACGGTCGGTGCAAGAAAGGTGGGCACGCTCCGCTTTGTCCACCCTACGCATCTGTGCGTCTTAACATCGGTTAGGAGGTGAGGCAGTGATCTTCCCCCGAAAAAGTGGACGGGTTTAAGCAGCTTTTAGCTCCATCTCGATCGGCGCGACATATCCGATGGCGGAATGGAGCCTCGTTCGATTGTAGAAGCCTTCGATGAAGGCGAAGATGTC
>NZ_JBVAPG010000234.1:0-9312 GCF_055413685.1 Bradyrhizobium sp. LeoA1Lang
ACGGCTGGCAGACCCTCGCCAGCAAGCCCATTGCTCAGCCGGTTGATCTTGCCGCCTGAGCAGATATCATCCGTTCACCGGAGACTCGCGACGGACAAATTCCAACCAAGTTCGCGACGGCACCGGGCGGTATGGGGACCTGGTCTTTGCAGGCAGCGGCATCCTGAGTAGCGATCCAACTGCTGCTGCATTGGAGTCCCCGCCCCCCGCCGAGGCAAATGACGGCGCCCTGAGAATAAACGCGCTGTTGTAGACGCAATTCCTGGTCATGGAATCGATCTTCTGGGGGCATAAGAATGTCCTGCGCCGATGCCGCACCAGACATCATGCAGGCGCTGACAGCGATTGCAAAAGCTGATCTCCACATTCACGCATCCCTTCTTCTCAGCGGTCGGGAACCTTGACGGGCCGCGGTGACGCGAGTCGCCATCGGGTAATTGCTCACTGTGACGGCGATTTACTTCCTGCTGCGCTTTTCCGCTGTCGCCCCTTAAGCCGGTTTCGACCAGCCGGTGGTTGCTTCGGCCGGGCTCATTCGAACGACGGATTTCGAACGCCACGCCTTCGGGGTCATTCGCTTGAAACCAAGTCTCCCCGGCGTCCTGGTTGGCGAATATCTTGATGTGATCTTTGTCGCCACCTGCTTGCTGGTATCGACATGACGAACACGGTCATTGGTGCCTCTTGAGCTTTCTCTTGCCGCGGTGGTGATCCTTGCGTGCGGGGTTGAACTGGCGAACGTGCTCGCGGTTCAAAGCCTTCGTGATGCGGATGCGCGCGAACATGGTGGGGCCATTGAGGTCAGCCACCAAGATGAGGGCATCAATCGCGGCTTGCCATTCCGGAGCGCTGGTTTCCTTTTGGGGGGAGGGCGGTGATGCAGTTCGCCGCATCGCGGAGGGAGACCAACCCGCGCCCTCCGTGCTGGGTTGATCGGCTCGTCGCGCAATTGCATGAGAAAGCGACCATCCGTATTAATCACGATGGCCGCGGCGCCTTCTCTTAAGCTCATGACCATCCTCGATGGAGCGGCGGATGGCGAAGGTCTGGTCGAACGCCATCTACGCGCCGGGTGTTCATACGAAACCAATTTCCACCCACGATCCATAGATCAAGCAACCGTTCGCTCCGTTGCCGGCAGTCTGATGACCGATATGGACCGGCGTGTTGAAGCAGCGATACGAATTCCACATGTTCTGAAATTGCACGGTGATATCGATCGCATCGCCGAAGGGCGACGTCGCATTGGTACGCAGCTTTTCAAGGCCGGCTCCGAAGTTGTTTCGGCGCTCGTCGTGGACGCAATTACCGCGGCAGCAGGAATGGTGGTGGCCAGCAGCCGCTGCCAGACCACACAGCAATTTAGTGGTGGCTTAGACGTCGCTTGGATTGGCTGCGCTTGGATTGGCCACTCGTCTTCTTTGCAAACAACCGTTTCAACTTGGCTCGCAGGCGAAGAACCTCTTCATACTAGGCCCGCAGATCGTCTCTGATCCACGGCAGTGATGGCGGTTCTTTGCGGCGGTTGCGATTTGGCATACCGGCAACCTAGTGCCGAGTTTTCCCGCCCGCAGCACAATACCCGAATTAAGCAGATGCTGCGATTTCAGGTTAATTCTGGAACCGTCTCAGCTCGAGATCGTCAAGCGTTCCAAACGCCGCTTGCGCGGGCCGCTAGCTGGCACAAGCTACTTCAGTCAAGGTTATCATCCTTCGTCACCGCTGCCTCGTAGCCCTCAGGCACCTCGGGCCGGCTAGCGTCGTCATTCCTCGAATTGCACGATGGGCAGGGCGCTCCGGCACCACCGCAGTTGCAGGCCAGCCGACCGAGCCAGGGCTTCGTCGGATGACCCGCGCAAACCCAGCGGCAGTTGTGGCAGCGAATGCACCACGTCATCCTCAGAGGTCCTCCCGCAGTCCCTTGAGAACGGGTGCCGCACCTTGCCCTCGGCCGATTTCGCCCGGTATTCGATCTCGGCGAGCAGCTTCGGCTCAACCCAGATGCCGGCGCGATCCGCTTCGCATAGGCTGGCGGCCACGAGCACGATCTTGACCGGCTTCGCCTTCAGGGACCGAGAGATGGGTGGTACCGTTCGCTGACGGGGGCGAAAATCTCGCCGCCGATGATCGCCGAGCCGGCTTTCATCAGCGCGAGGGTCGCGACCGGGAGTGCCGCTCACCGAGAGCGCTGATTAGCCCGATCGCGATAGTAAAGGCACCGAGAGCAAACCAAATTGGGAACATATCGGACTGAACCGGTGAAACAGCAATTATCCAGCCGCCAAAACCAACTAGCATGACAGAGATTAAATGCGTCACGGCGGTGTCCACGCCCGCTTCCTTTCGCGTCAATTGTTTGCTTTCGAGATCGTCACATTTTTTCTTGCCAGGCGATAGGATCACGTGCCGTGGTCGCTTTAAGGCAAGAGCGCGCATAAACAGGCGAGTGGTGCCTAGTATTTGTCGCGCAAATTCTAAGTCGGAGCACGCATTCCTGGCGAAGTCAGCCACTTGTTGACTTGAGAGGCGACATCTATCTGGCGTGCTTTCCGCAGAAGCTCGTCGCGGCGAATGCTTCGGGGCATGCCTTCAGCCTGTTTGCGCAAGTTGATCGCCTCTTGCGTTAGGCGGAATTCGAATGTGGATGATGACAGCTTGAAACGTCGCCGAACCGGCACAGCGGTGCTCCCTGTGTGATTGGGCGGGAGCGCAACGGGCGTTCTCATCACCGATAGAAGCCATGGGCCGGGCGGTGATGTAAGCGACTAGACACCCATTTCAGCCGGGAGTCGACATAAATTCGCGTCAGGCGCTTCGAATGGTCAAATCGGACACCGAAGCAAGTAGAACAGGGCGCTATTCCCTTCGATCTGAGCCGTTTCCCGCGAAGTCTCATGGCCGCTCATCAACAGCATGTCGGCTTCCCAGACCTGCCACTCCCACTTCTGCGGGAGAAGAGCAATCAGCGTCACTTCAAGCATGCGCATCGCGGGAAGTTTGGCCATACAGCCTATATGCGCTCCTGACCGTCAACATTCCAGTGGTCAATAGCAGCCTTCATGTCGCGTCTCGTCGGGTCGTTCACCTCTTTGCGCCATTGCGACCGCCGAGCCTACGAGGCTGACCGCGCGTTGATCCTTGCGAGCTCGCGACGCTCGTCATCCGACAACTGCCCCCCCGCACTGACTGCAGAGCTGCCTGAAAACGTCATACAACTTGCTTCGCAACTTCGACGACTTCGGTGTCGTCAAATCCACGGGAGTCCAAGAGAACCGGCAGTGAGAAACTGATCTGACCGCTCTCGAACTGAAACGCCAAGCGAACGCGGCGGTGCCATTATGGGCGTCGAGCCCAAGATCAGCGCCCTCAATCGCTATTTGCAGAGCTGGGACGTGCCCAACCTGTTCGTCATGGGTGCCACGGCCTTCCCGCAGAACCCCGGATATAATCCCACGGATACCGTGGGCGCACTCGCCTATTGGGCGGCAGACGCGATCGTAAACCGCTACCTGAAGAGTCCCGGCTCGCTCGTGCAGATTTGACGGCCAGCACTCCGAGGTATTGGCATGAGAATGCGCAATCTGATGATTCTTGCGCTCGCGGCCTGCGGGATCGGCCTGACTGCCGCGCGCGCGGCGGAAGACAACCAGGCGTTCGAGAAGATCGAGCGCGGCCGGTATCTCGCCGTGCTCGGCGATTGCGCCGGTTGCCACACCGCGCCGGGCGGTAAGCCTTTTGCTGGCGGCGCTGCGCTGGAGACGCCATTCGGAAAATTGCTCGGTCCAAATATTACGCCGGATGTTGCGACGGGAATCGGTGCCTGGACCGAATCGGATTTGTGGCGGGCGATGCATGAGGGGATTGGTAGGGATGGGGTTCGCCTCTATCCGGCAATGCCGTGTCCCGCCTACACCAAGGTTACTCGCGAGGACGTATCAGCGATCTGGGCTTATCTGCGCACATTGGAGCCGGTGCACAACGAGGTTCAGCCGAATCAGCTCAGGTTTCCGTTCAATGTCCGCCGACCGGCAACATCCACCTGGGATTTGATCAATTTCAAGCCCGGGGTGTTTCAATCCGATCCGACAAAGTCGGATGTGTGGAACCGTGGGGCCTATCTGGTCGAAGGCCTCGGCCATTGCGGTACCTGTCATACACCGAAGAACATCACGGGCGGCGATCGGGGTGGAGAAGCCTTGCAGGGCGCATTGTTGCAGGATTGGTATGCGCCGGATCTGACCGCGGATCCCCGTATGGGCATCGGTCATTGGTCCACGGAAGACATCGTCCGCTATCTTAAGACCGGTGCCAACTCTTTTGACATTGCGTTCGGGCCGATGGCCGAGGCCGTTGAGAACTCCACCTCTCATATGACAGATGCCGATCTTCTCGCGATCGCCACCTATCTGAAGGATCGTGCTCCTCGAGGCCCGAACACGGCCGTTGCGCTGGCGCACGATGACACACGCATGGTGGCGGGCAAGGCAGTCTATGAGAACCGTTGTGCGCCATGCCACATTTCTAGCGGCGCGGGCGTTCCAACCCTATTCCCGCGCCTGGCACAAGCGCCCCTGGTCCAATCCACTGATCCGACCTCCTTGATTCGCGTCGTTCTGATCGGCAGTCGCGCTGTCGCCACTTCAGCTGCCCCGACCGCACCCGCCATGCCATCCTTCGGTTGGAATCTCAGTGACACAGAGATCGCGGACGTCCTGACCTATGTTCGCAATACCTGGGGAAATGCCGCGTCAGCAGTCCAGTCTACGGACGTCAGTACGCTGCGTGGCCGCGTGTCTCGATAACATCGAGCACCGCTGCGTTCGAACCTTGGCGGATCGACCGAGCGCGCTCGCCATACCTGTGGTAAATCAATCGGACATACCGATGTTGCAGTCCCCACGCCACGGACGTCAGCCATCTTGCTTTAGCTGTCCAATGCCCCGTTTTTACCGACGCCTAAATCAAGACATACCGAGACTTGTCAGGTCTATTCGCTGAAAAAAGCCTCAGAAGTTCCGCTGGGCACGAAGCTGCAGGTGAAACGTGTCCTGGTCTTTGAACTCGTAGCGCGCGGTAGGCTTGGGGGCCGAAGTGCCGAGGACCGCGGAGCCCTGGAATTTCTGATCGAGGTGGAACCACATGAATTCGGCGGAGAAAGTCAGGTTCTTGACCGGGGTCCAGCGGGTGATGACACCAAGCTGCGACAGGTTGAAGTCGGGGTTGCAGACGTAATCCGCGCTGACTGCCTTGGCGGGGGTGGTGTAGTTCGCGCACATGAAGGCTTTGGCCGCGCCGTCATAGCGGACGGCCACATACGAGCCGAACAGGCTCGACGACCAATAGGGGTCCCAGTTGTGGTTGAACGCCCCGCGAACGCCAAAGGCCTCCGTCAGATGCAGCGAGCCGTCGCCGCCGGCTGCGACCGGCAGATAGACGGCATCGGTCGTCGCACCGAACCCGATGCTCTGATAGGCGCCGAAGGCGCTGGCGCTGCCGAAGATGGCAAAGCTCGGCGAGGTTGAAGCCGATGAGATGACGTACTTCGTCGCCCCCTTGGAATAGCTCGCGTCCATCTTGATGTCGTCGCCGGGACCGGTCGGGATGTTCTTGATCTGCAACGCCGCCATCACCGCGCCGCCCCACGAGGTGTCGGGATGTCCGGAAAGCTCGGATGCTCCGGTCGGCGCCGCGCCTGGCAGGCCGACGGCGCCCGCTGGCGCTCCAAGGGCGTTCAGGACATTGTAGGAGGCATTGACCTCATGCGCCGCGGCGGAAATCTGGAACAGACCCCAGGCCTGGTCGACGCGGATGTTGCCGACCACATCGGGCGCATGGACGCCGGCATAAGCGTTGCCGGTGTTCAGCGTGGCGTTCAGCGGCAGCGACAGGTTGTAAACCGCCGTGCGGTCCCACACCGTCGGATCGTCGAGGCCGATGCTGCCGGTCACTCCGTTGCCGAAATCCGCGGTGTACTGGATGTTTTGGACGCCGGTATCAGTGTTCTGGCCGCCGAGCAGGAAGTCCGTGATGTTGCCGGGGTAGCCCTGCCAAGGCGACGCGTAGGCAGAGGCGGACTGACCGAAGGTGAAGCCTGCGAACTGGATGAAGAGGTACTGGATCGAAACGAAGCCGCCGCCGGGAGTTTCGAGCAACTGCGAGCCTGCGACCGGCAGCGAGCCGTTGATCGAGTTCGGATTGAAGGTGTTGTTGCCAAGCGTAGAGAACGTAAACCGGCCCTGCCCGAAGGTACGGACCACGCCATATTCTGTGGCGGTGCGGGTATCGATTGACAATAGCATGCGGGAGCGGGCGGCGAAGTAGTCGAAGTAGCGGTTATGTTGTCCTGCGTCGGCGTTCCAGGGAGGCGTACCCTGTATGCCGCCGTTGAATGTGGTGTCGACCCGGAGATAGCCGCCGATCTTCATGCAGGTGTCGGTACCGGGGATGAAGAAGAAGCCTGGGCCGTAAGCTGAGCAGATCTTCACATATTCGATGGGCTTCGCTTTGACCGGAAGGTCGGCGCCCGCGGCTCCGCTGGTTGCGAGCAAAAGACCCGCCGCTGGACCGAGGATAAGGATTCGAGTTGTCGCCATTACCGGCCTCCGCCGTGAGACCCGTACGTCCACTCGGAAATCGAATGCCCCATACTTTTAGCGCAGGAAGCATGTCGTACAATGCGCGGCGACGTGACGCTAACGGGTTCATGTCGCACTGTGACTTTTTCGCAACGCATGCGAGCGCCGCTTCGAAACGCATGCTGTGAAAGCAGCCCTGGAAGCCGGATCAATGCTGTAGCTGACGTCGCCGCGAATGGGTTCGATCCGCTATTCCATGAGACGATCGACGGCGATTTCGGCTTGCGCCGGGGCGCCCACACTTATGCTCGGGAAATATCGCTCACCTCGGGTATTGGCCAAATGCGAATTCGGCTACTTCATCGGGCGATGTCCCAATTCGAGGGCGGAGCGGCTAGCATTGCTCGCCTCAGTTCTTTTCAGTTTGACCGGCAGCGGACCAAGGCTCGTCGACTGCCGCGCCCGCTGCGTGAGGTTTTTGAACCGGGCTCTACGTCAAGTGTGAAGGAAGTACAGCTTAGATTCGCCGGCGTCCCGGTAAAGCTCGTTGTGGCGCTATGCGCAGCAAGAAAGTGACGGCAGGAGATCATCTCATCCTTCGTGCAGGATTGACGTCAAGCGCGCCGCCAAATCTGACATACGGAATGGTTTGTCGATAATCGGAAATTCGCCCACCTGTGTGTACCGAAAAACCTTATCCGTATTGATGAAGTGGCGGAATCGCCTATTCTGGAAGAATGATCGGACTGCTCTGTTTCGTACCGGCCGTCTTGGCCTCGCCTCTCAAGTCGAAGAGTCGACTTGAAGCAGAGAATGCGGCGCTCAGACATCAATTGATTGTCCTGAGGCGCAGGCTGCATGGTCGCGTCCGGCTCACCAACGATGATCGCTGGTTCTTCATTCAGCTGTATCGCTGGTTTCCATCGATCCTGCAGGTCCTCACGATCATCCGGCCCGAGACGCTCGTGCATTGGCATCGGGCCGGATTTCGGTGCTACTGGCGTTGGAAGTCGCGGCCACAGGGAGGGCGGCCGCAGATCGAGACGAAGCTGCGCGTACCACGTCACCTTCGAGGGCTCCCGTTTTTGCGGGCGCGGCCGCTGAACAGCTTTACGGCAGGCCCGTGCCTTTCTCAGGCTCCGACGCGGACGAGAATGCGTATAGCGACGCAGCCGTCGGCAGCGTGCCATCGCAGATGGCGGCCGAGCGGGCGGCGCCCTAGGTCTAATGCGCGCTTTCGTGCCTTGCACGCTGGCGTCTAAGCTCTTCCTGAGTTCGCCCAGATGCGAAGGGCAAATTTTGCTACCGTGATGGCCATGGTCATCGACAGAAGATATTCGTAATTCGTGTCGTGCATCCATGGGTAAATCGAAATCTAATTCGATTCGTGGATGCCGGCGTGGCCTGACGAGCTTGCAGGAACAGCAGTAAGCAAGGTGCAATGCCCTTCCTGGCGCGGCCCGCGCTCATGGCGAATGCCGAAGCAATAACGGACCAGGAGCATCCGGATCATCAGCTCGGGATCAACCGAGGGCCGGCCGATGTCGCCCGTAAAACGCCTTTAACGTTGGTGCAAATCGGCCAGAACCGCAGTCGCAAACGCAGTGATCCGCCGCAACAGGTGATCAGGGGATCATCTCGTCCAGGCTAAACTCGTAAGAGAGCTGCCGCTGGCCCCGGTCCCGCCATCCCATCATCACCGACTCGCCTGCCGCCGCCTAACTAGGCAACACTGCACGCTTGGCTTCTCAAGCCCTTTTTCGACAGCATCGACCCGTTCCACCGGTTCACACGCAGGTGACCTATCGACCATTGATTTACCCTAGCTTGCGAGTTTCAATAGCACCTTGACGGTGGAGGCGAAGATGAGAGGGCTCGAATACACGAAAGAAAACGCCAAGCGGCTCGAAAAAAACTACCTCGCGAAGGACGTCGCCGCACAGCGGTCGGAAACAATTCGGCAACTCAATTTGTCCAGTGGTGAGAGTGTTTTGGATATCGGATGTGGCCCGGGCTATTTGTGCGAAAGCATGGGGGAACTCGTCGGGCCTCATGGTGCCGTCGTCGGTATCGATATTTCGACCGATTTGATTGCCTTCTGCAATCGACGAAAACCTTCTAGCTGGCTTTCATATGCCGTTGGCGACGCGACGAAAATGGATCAGGAAGACGGGTCGTTTGATGTCGTTGTATGTACGCAAGTTGCCGAGTACGTTCCTGACGTTGACCGCGTGCTTTCAGAGGCATTTCGCGTCCTGAAGTCGGATGGCCGCACACTTTTTGTGGCAACAGATTGGGACGCCGTCGTGTGGCATTCTGAAAATCCAGAAAGAATGGCTTTGATCATGAGGTCATGGGAGGCGCACTGCGCTCATCCGCGTCTCCCAAGATCCATGGCGCACAGGTTGGTCAATGCAGGATTTAGGTTTGACGGTGCAACCGTCTTTCCCATTCTCAATCTGCAATATGATGAGGATAGCTACAGTAAGGGCTTATCACAGGTTATTCGGGACTTCGTTGGGCAGAAAAACGACGTTCTGACTGATGATCTGAACAAGTGGCACGGCGAGTTGGAGCGTCTGAGCGAAGCAGGAAGATACTTCTTCAGTAGGGAATGTCAGATATTTTGTGTAAGAGACTTCTGTGAAGGGTGAATTGCAGTCGTTTGTTTTATCAGCCGGACATTGGTGTCGATCCCATGGTGGCTAACAGTGGCCGGGCAGCAAGCTCTGTCAAG
>NZ_JBVAPG010000235.1:0-9305 GCF_055413685.1 Bradyrhizobium sp. LeoA1Lang
CAGCCCACGATCAGGATCTTGTGGCCCATTTCGGCCAGCGCCGCCAGCGTGTTCTGCGAGGTGGTCGACTTGCCGATGCCACCCTTGCCGTAGAACGCGATTTGTCTCAGTGAAGACATGTTGCTCTGCATCAACCGATTTGCCAAAGTTTGCGCGCTGGCTCGCGCGCCAGCTTTGTTTCTCTCTCAGAAACGAGGCACACGGGTTCAAGGGAAGGAGAGCATCGCTCGTCTTGCGCGTCTGCGTGCACTCAGCCCTCACTCAGTGTTGCTGCATCGTAATAGCAACCCCCGTGCCAAGGCTGTCCACGCTCTTTAAGCTTCTGATTTCGCGTTGAAAAACCAGCGAGCCCGCGGATGACACCAGGTGTTTTGAAGGTGACAGCAATTGTGCCGCTGTCAGAAGCCGAACAAGGATCGCAAGCATCAAACGGGCAAAAGCCGGCTTGGCGCGGGCCCTTTCGATGCGTTCATGCGTGGAACGGAAATTGCTAATTTCTCATACAAGCCGCTTGGAGAGCGATAATGCAGATGGGCGTCGAAACCGCGAAGGCGGAAGACCAGCGACCGGTCTTCGTGGTCGATGATGACGAAATCACCCGGGTGGCTTTGCAGCTTATGCTGCACGATGAGATCGAAACGCACGAGCTTGCAACGCCTGAAGAGGCTTTTGTCAGGGGCGTCGATTGGTTGAAGCCCGATCTGGTGCTGCTCGGCGCCTCCTTTTTCAAACAAAAGGGGCCGCCGTTGATCGGCCAATTGGCGGCCCATTTTTCCGAGGTGCGGATCCTGATCGTCTGCGAGAAATCCGACGAGGCCACCGCGCCCGAAGGCATCAAGGCGGGCGCGCACGGCGTGCTTATCAAGCCTCTCACCTTGGAAGCCGTCCGCAAGAAGGTCGATGGTATTCTCGAACGGGGCGCCACCGCGCCCATCGTGCAGCTCAGGGTGCTGAGTTAGGCCAGGCCATGGCGACGATCATTTTCTATCAAAAACCCGACTGCGCCACCAACGCGCGCCAGATGCAGGCGCTGAAGGCCGCGGGCCACCACGTGATTGCCAAGGATATCTTGAAGGAGCCGTGGCGCGCGGAGGAACTGCGCCAGTTCTTCGGCAATACGCCGATCGGATCCTGGTTCAACCGCGCCGCGCCCCGTATCAAGTCAGGCCAAATCAATCCCGACGCGAGCGACGCGGCGAGCGCACTCGCGCTGATGCTCAGCGATCCGCTCCTGATAAGGCGCCCGCTGATCAACGCCGACGGCGCAAGATGCGCGGGATTCGATCATGAGCCCGTGCTGTCGCTGCTTGGGCGGAGCATGCAGGACGATCTCGAGCGATGCTCGAGCGAGGCAGCCGGAGGGTACTGCCGGAGCGGGTGAGCTACGCTACTCGCTAGTTTAACGAGAGGCGAAGAAAGCGGAGTTTCCCCGCTCCCCTTTCTTCGGGCGCGCGCAGCAGGCTCGCTGAAGACGATCGGGGCTCTACACGCGCGTCTATAATTTTAATTAGGGTTGATGAAAAAGCCCCAAGGTGCAGCCCGCCAATGCGGTCATCGCGGCGGAGCCGGCACATTCGCCGATGCTGAATTGCGCGTGAAAGCCGGACATCAGTGGACGCTTCGCTGCACGTTCCAGTTCGACCGCATCGACATTCGTAGTGACATCGATCAAGCCGAGCGAGGCGCCGAAGGGCTGTTTCATGTCGCCCCACAACAAATTGGCGGGGCGGCCGGACGCCATGGAGGACGTGCCGAGTCCGTCCCTACAGCACCGCCCCGCCTGCGACCGGTGATGGTGCCCCGAATGAAGCAAGCGATGTGCCGATTTTGAAAGTTGGCTACAGTCGCTTCGTACTGGGTGTGTGTAGCGTCATGTGGTGGATATTGGTCTCAAAGCCGACAAAACGACCCGCTCTAGTTCAGTGCGCCCGAAAGCTCCGCCAAGCGGTGTCACTATCAGCCGGTGTGTGATCACGTCGGAGTTGTCGACCACCATGTCGAGCAGCGTGTCCTCGACCATGCGGCAATCCACGCCCTTGATCCGGACGCGGCGAGCATCGCCGTGCCGGAATACAACCCAATCGCCGGCCTTGACATCCTGGCCGTGGAAATAGGTGCCGGTCTGCGGCTCATGCTTGAAGGCGGTCTTGCCCTTCTTGAGCACCAGGCCGACGGTGTCCTGCCAGACTGATTCCTTGATCGCGCCGGTCGACAGGATGAGCCCGCCATCGATCTTCTCCGGCTCGATGTAGATGCTGACCCCTTTGTTGTTCAGCAGCTCGATGGTGCACAGATCGCCAACGAGCTTCATCAGCTCGGCCCTTCTCTTCCTCCGAATTGGAACGGCGTTCCAATGTCGAAACACGTACCATCCCTCTCCTCCTGGTCTTTCAGGATGTCTTCCAGCGTCTAAGCGAGCAGGTGCGCAGCGGCGGCGGGCGCCTTTACCCCACATTGCGCTGATACTGGCGCCCATCTGTGAGCTTGCCGGACGTGATGGCGTCGATCGCCTTCTTATTTAGCTCATCAAGCTTAGCCTTCGGCGTTCGGCTAGATTGGTATCGATGATGACGCTCATTTACGGCCCGCCCACTCGTTTCCGAGCCAATTACAGGAGCGCCATGCGAGTCAGCGGCCATCTGACAAAGAAATGGCCGCCTGCGTTGCCACAAGCGGCCGAAGTCTAGGGAGGAAACGCCCAAGGAGGGCAGGACGCAGCCTAGAACGACCGCCATCAGCAGCTCAATTGAACGTAGGTAATCGTCGGGTATCCAAAGGGTAGGACGGAACGATACGAAGGTTTATGTCGAGATCGGCTAGGCAACGCCAAACTCGCCGCTCGCGCCCGGCTCGGCCACCATATGCCGCACCAGGATCATTTCCAATCCGACTTCCGAACAAGGGGCGACGCGGAATTGATTAGTCAATTGCCGGCCGGCACCCTTCAGATAGAGGAGGAAGCCGGGCAACTTGGCGAACATTGCTGCCTCAATGAATCCCCGCGTATGCGCGGGCATGTCGGCGCAACTTCGAGGCCCCTCGATCGCGCGTTACCGCTGTAGCTGGATTGCATTAGAGCGTGATCCGCAAACGTGGAAACCGCTTTTCCGAGAAGATCATGCTCAAACAAAAAATATAGAGCGGAATGACGATTCGAAGAAAAGTCAGTCATCACGCCTTACGGTCGTGATCCTTTCGCAACATGGCGACTTAATCGTGTCTCGACCGCCCGATTTTGATTCGCATCAAATCCTTCGCGATGCCGCGTGTGTGACAGAGACGTCGCGCGACTCCCCGCGCTGACTTGGGAATCGAAGAATTTGATGAGAACAAGAACAATTCTGACGACAGCCTCGCTGGTCGTGAGGCATTCGGTGGGGCCACCATGTCGCTGCAAGCTGCCGATCTCGCATCGGCGGCGATCTACACCAAAGCGCCGCCGGTCGAACCATTCAATCCCTGGATGATCCGCCTGCGCGTGCTCGGCGTTTTGCCGGATGCTCGAGGTAGCTCGGTTAACGTCTTCGGCGTTCCGGGCCTGTCGTCACCGAATTCGGGGCTCTCGATCAGCGATCAAGTGGTCGCGGAGCTCGACATCACCTATTTCTTCACCCCGAACATCGCCGCCGAACTCATTCTCGGCGCGACCAAGCATCACATCAACGGCACCGGGACGCTCAACGGGCTCGACATCGGCAAATCCTGGCTGTTGCCGCCGACGTTGACGCTGCAATATCACTTCACCGATTTCGGCGCGTTCAAGCCGTATATCGGTGCCGGCATCAACTACACCGTATTCTTCAACCAGTCGGCGGGCAACACGCCGGTCGCTGGCCTCGCGGTCACCGACCTGCAGATCAGCAACCAAGTTGGCGCCGCGGTCCAATTCGGCTTCGACTACATGCTCGACCGTCACTGGGGCTTCAACGTTGACGTGAAGAAGTTGTGGCTGCGGCCGGATTATTCGGCGACCGTAAACAAGGCGATTCCGGTCACCGGGCGCGCCAATATCGACTCATGGCTGGTCGGCGGCGGCATCACCTACAAGTTCTGACCCAAGAGCACGATCGGGGAAAAGTGGAAACCGGGTTGCGCAAACAAAAAGATCGAGCGAGCTGACGGTTCGAAGAAGCGTCATCTCTCTCAGCGCCGGGAGCCGGGCCCGGCGCCGCATTCGCTTTAGCTTTGCGCTATTGGCGGAGCCAACATGAGGTGACGGACCAGATCGAAGGGTAAGAGTGATTGATCAAGCCATTTTCCATCTCGGCGAGCGTCGCGCAAAGCGCCACAAGGACATCAACGTCAGGGATTCAAACGGCTCGCCGCTGGAGGTGGCAGGGCATGGTGATCAGGGACTTGAAATCCAAAGGCTCGTCCACGGTGATCAAGCGCGCACCCTGATCAGGAACATCCATCTTACCGAGGATCCCGACGAAAGCGAAGGCCGCACCTATAAGGTCAAGGGCCCGGTTGGGCACGGAGTTCTTGATGAAGGACCGTGAGGTCACCACCACTCATCACCCTGGCGAAAGAGGGTAACCCAGGATTCCAGAGAGGCCAGTCGTCAGATGGAAGCCGAGACTAACTTGATAGCCCGCGCAAGCTGCCTTTAACCGAGCCCTCAGCTCCGCTTCAACACCATCACCAGGCGGTCGACACGTTTACCTTCCTTGAGATGGGACTCGACGATTTCGTCGATGTCGTCAGGCGTGGTTGGACGGTACCAGACGCCATCGGGATAGACCACCATCAAGGGACCGGCCTTGCAAAAGCCGAGGCAGCCCGCCGCCGTGAAGCCGATATCGGTGAGCCCTTGCACTTCGATCGCCTTGCTCGTCCTGTCCCACAGGGCTTGCGCACCAGCTGCACCGCAGCTGCCGTGCGGATGAGTAGGCGGACGCTGGACGTGGCAGGCAAAGACATGATGCCTGTAGAGTTGAGGAAGCTCGAATTCCGTTTCTGAGTTCATGAGCCCGCCACGCATTCGATTGGGTTCATCTGAAGGGGGACAAGGTCCGAGTGCACCGCTCGGGACCGCGGTCGTCAGCGCGAGCGCGTGAAGCTCGTCACCCATTATCCCGTTGAGCGCCGCATACACAATCTGATGCTGCTTCGGCTCTTGACTGTGAAGGCGCGCGAAACGACGCGGGCGCCATAATGATCGCCGTCGCCGGCTAGATCAGTCATGGACACCTCCGCGTCCGAAAAGCCTTTCCTGATCAGGGCTTCGATGTCTGGTCCCCTCATCGCGATCTGCCTTGCTCCCGCTTGGCTTGCTCCACCATCTTGCTTCTCCATGCAAGCTTCGAACCAAGATGCGCGCCGCGCGCTTCTGCGCCGATCCTTCTCGGTCTGCCGACGTACAACTGCCACTCATCGTCACGTTTGCTACAGCAACGGTCTCTTTTGTTGCGGACGTGACAAACATCGAGCAGACGCGTGCGCCTCCAGCTTTTCCGCAGCTAGCCCCCAAAATAGCCGAAGAATCCCGATCCTTCCGCATGGCCCGGCTCTTGCAATGTCATCTCGCGGAAGGATGTAGCGCGTCACGACCGTCGTCTTCTCGGAGGAGCCCATGAATTTTCGCCAAGCTGCCTGATGAGCTCGACGCCTCGCTACAGCAGGGCATGACCGCTTACCGGCACCATTCGGCGCGAACCGACCGCATCTTTCGGTGAGCGCTGAACGCTCTGACGAGAGCGCGCGATCGCCGAGCGCGGCTTGCGCAAGGGCGCAAGCCAAGCCGGCTGGGACCACGACGGCGCCCATGGCAAACCACAATCGGGGATGCCAGTGGCGTCGGCGCTTCACGCTCTCCGCCTTGAAGGCGCTTGCCTTCAATCAGTTGATTCCTGGGGCAAAGACCTCGATTACAAAGCTAGGGTCAATGGATATGTCGCTTGAATTGATGCGCGTGACTGGGGTTTGTACTTCGCAGGATTGTTCCCCCTCTCCCTGCATGCACGGCCAGCCTACTCTAAAGCGAATCTCCCAGAACTCCTGATACAGGATCGTCATTTCACTGCCTAACGGTCCTGTCACGTCTGGGTCTGCGATCCCCCCTGCCAGCCCAGACGGAGCCCTCGGCGGTTGTAGCCGCCGAGGGCTTTCTTTGTCTCGAGCGCGTTTTGGATGTCACTAACACCTGTTCGCCTCGGCTCCCCCCACAAATGGGGCCTCATTGGAAGCGAAGCCGGCACGCGGATTCACCCGACCAAAAATGGTGCTGGCGTCGACGTTCGCCGCCTTGCCGCCTCACTCGGTGGACAGCGTGAAGCCGCGCCGCTCGCGTTCGTCCGCACGCGATTTTATGGATCTAGCAATGTGGGGAGGCTGCCCCCCGATTCTGAAAGCACGCGGGCGTGCCCTATCGCAGGCTAGGGCGGACGGAAGCAAAAGGAATGCGGGACGACGTCAGCCCCACCTATTCTCTACAGTCGGGCCGACGGCTTTCATCATACGGCTTGCCTGTCTGGTTGCGTGTCCAGTTAGCGAGCGTGGACAACGCGAAATCGAGTTCGGCGCGCGCAGTTTCGTTGGCGACCGTCTCCCGCGATGCAGCGCACATGCAGGCCAGCCGGGCGTCCAACCCTCCGCGCCGACGAGAAAACCGAGATGGAGCTGCCGCGGCCGCTGGAATCGCCCTTCTCGGGCGTATAGAGTTTTGGTTGGCCAGTCCATTCGGCGAGCTAGTACCCGGAATCAGAGCTGAGTGATACGGCGGCCTTTGAACCGGCGTTGACGGACCTTTTTCTTGGTCCAGACGAAGGGCTCGGCTTTGTCGTTGTAAGCGTTGACGTAGGCATCGATGTGGTCCTGAAGCTGCTTGAGGCTTGTGAAGGAAGTGCCGCTGAGCGACTGCCCCTGCAAGATCGAAAACCATACCTCGACCTGACTGAGCCAGGACGCACTTGTCGGCGTGAAATGAAATTCCACGTTGGGGTGGGCATTGAGCCAACGCTCGTTCTTCTTGTGGGTGTTGAGGTTGTCGAGGATGACGTGAAGCTTCCGGTTTGGAAAAGCCGCGGTGACGCTGTTCATGAAATCGAGAAACTCGACGCGGCGACGTCGTTTTGAGTGCGTTGCGATGATCTTTCCGGTGGCGACTTCGAGCGCCGCAAACAGCGTTGTGGTGCCATGCCGCTTGTAATCGTGGCTCTGACCAGTCAAGGCGCGGCCATTGGGCAACTTCAGATAACCCTGCGCTCGCTCCAAGGCCTGGATCGAGGGCTTCTCGTCCACGCACAGCACAATGGCCTTCGCCGGCGGGGCGACATAGAGGCCGACAACATCGGCGGCTTTGGCCGTAAAGTTCGGGTCGTTGCTCTCACACCAGGACTTGCGAGCCGCGAGGTCGATCTTGTGGCTGCGCAGGAACCGCCAGACATATTGGACGTCAACATCGCCCAGCGCCTCGGCCAGCAGGGGCCCGGTCCAGCGTGCGAACCCTTCCGGCGACGGCTTGTCCAGCAGCTTCAAAATCCGCTTGTCGGTGGCCTTCGTATAGATTGGCTGCTTGCCCGGTCGCGCCTTGTCTTGCAGCCCTTCAAGGCCTTGGTCGGCATAACGATGCCGCCAAAGGCTGACAATCCGCGGCTGGACCCCAACTTCCTTGGCGATCGATCGGGTGCTGCGCCCATCCGCCGCCAACAGAACGATCCGCGCCCGCTTCAAATCGCGCTGCAATGTCGTCGGCGAGCGACAACACGCCTCAAGCACCTTGCGATCTTTCCGCGAAAGGTGGACTTCTCTTGCTTCGGGTATCATCCATATCTTGAATCACGACTCACGATCCAAGAAAAGTGGGTACTAGTCCGTGTTGCGACGACATGCCCCGCTTTCAATCGCCAGATATTGATGCGATTGGCTCGCCTTTGCAATTCGCCTGGCGCAAGAGGCGCAGCCCTGCGAGCAATGCGGTGAAGACCATCGTCAGCAGCAGGATCGCGACCGTGGATTCACGGATATCGTGGACCTGCCAGCCATAGCCTCTGTCGTCGACGGCTTCGCCTCTCTCTCCCATGATCCAGGGCACGATGTGCGTAACGCCGGCGCCGACATAGAAAAGGATGCCGATCACCGCTAGCCTGTGACTAATCCTCAAGTGCTGCCGTCGGCCGTCGCAGCGCAGGTGGAGGGCGAAGGCCTGGCAGATCAGCCAGGAGGTGAGAAGCCAGCCGAGATAGTTGGAGAGTGGAACACCGAACATTCCACCGCCGCCGTGCCATATCCAAGCCTTGGCTATCGTCGCGTTAGGGGCATCCGTCACAAGATTCCACTGGGTCATCACGAAAGCGGCTACGATGGGCAGGGCGACCAAATTGAAAGGTCGATCGAGCTGACGATCGGCGTGATCCAAAAGAACCGACGCGACCACCCATGAAAAATAGCCCACAACGAACCATACCGGTCCCACGATGATCGGGATGAGGCCGATCTGCGGCAAGTCCGCGCCGACCACGAAATGAAAGGTCCCAAATGGAAACGCTGTGGCAGCGCTCAGGTTTTCCATCGCAAACGCAATTGCGTTACAAGTAACGAACAGAACCAAGGCGCTCCGCGCACCATAGGCGAAGGTGGCGTGGATCAGGGCGCAGGCAATGAAAAGTGCCGCAAGCGCTTGAGCAACCGGGGTTGGATTCCAGGAAAACCAAATTGCGGCCGCAAGAATGCCGGCGATGGCCAACCAAAGCGCGGCCTCCTGCGGCACGCGGAGTCGGCCTCGGCCGGCATTGTCTGGGGTCATTGCATGCAATCCTTCAGTTGAGCAACCGGCAGCAAGGCTTACTTAACGTAGTTGCACCGGGTAGGCAGCGCAAGTACGAGCAGCGGCGCGGGGAGAGGTGCATATTTCACTGATAGTGAGCAGCGATCTCGCGCGATCATGAGCGCCGAATTCAGACGATCGTGAGCGGCCCGCTCCGGCCAAGGCGTTGATAGAGTCAGCGTTCTGGCTGCTCGTCAAGGGTGATGGTTTTGGCGTTGCGTTTTCGCATGCTTTCGCCGGCCAGCTGGAGGCGGTGAGCGTTATGGACGAGGCGATCCAGAATGGCGTCGGCGAGCGTGGGATCTCCGATAACTTCGTGCCATGAGTCCACGGGAAGTTGGCTGGTTACGATGGTCGATGCGCGGCCATGGCGGTCCTCGAGGACTTCGAGTAGATCGCGCCGCTCGGCGACGGTGAGCACCGACAATCCCCAATCGTCCAAAATCAGAAGCTGGGCGCGGCCAAGGGTTTTGAGCAAGCGGGCATAACGTCCATCGCCCCGCGCGAGCGCCAACGCTTCGAACAATCTTGGGACGCG
>NZ_JBVAPG010000236.1:0-9235 GCF_055413685.1 Bradyrhizobium sp. LeoA1Lang
TGCCTATCCTTATCGCCATCCTTACAACTATCTTTTGACATGGTGACCTCGTGACGAAACAATCCACGAGATCTTCCTAGCCGACCAGATCAGCCCTCAGTGCGTGGTCGCCGGATGACGCTCACGGATGATCCCCCGTTGGTCGAGGACATAGGTGGCCGGTATTGGCAACATCCAAAAGGAGAAGCCATGGGGACCGGAGAGATCAAGGCCGCGCTGCAAGAGACGGCTCTTTATCTGCGCCGGCACCACGGAGACCAAGCCGAACGAAAGGCTCACCCCAAGATCTAGGTCGGAGAGGATTTCCAGATCCAGTCGGTGATCGCGTTTGAAATTGCGTGGCAAGTCTCCGGTCTCAGGCGTTATGGCAATTGCTCTGGCGCCGGCAGCGCGGATACTGGGGGTGGCTCCGTGAAGAGCGCGTAGTCCAGCTGCGCACAATGGGGACCAAATCCCGTAAACGAAGGTAACGATCAACGGCGCAGTTTGTCGCAATTCCAAAGATGAAACGAGCGTTCCATTTGCCTCAGGGAGAAGGAAATCGGGAGCAGGTTCGTTCGCCCTCAGGGCGCCGTCAGGAACGCACGCCTCTCGCAGCCATGATGAAAGCAGCCGGTCGGTTTGGATGTCCAGCGTGCGAAAGCCGCTCAAGGTCTCCGCGGAGGCTTCGATCGGCGTACTGGCCGGGTGCCCCTTCAAAACTTTGTCGTCCATTCTAGTTCTCCCCCCAACGGTGCCCCTCGCGGCACCTGTCCGCGTAAGTTTCTTGCATGGTGACCGTGCGTTCTGGAAAACGAAAATTCAACTTTGGAATGGTAGTCGTTGACGAATAATTGCCAGGAATAGTCGGCGGCTCCAAATATCGCGATGTGCCGCGGCGCACACGAAGCACTAAGCGCCGCGTCCGTAGAGGAGGCCGCGACCGAAGACTCTCTTATAGTCACCGCGCCCGTGCTCCCGCATACAGAGCGAGAGGATGAGGAGGCAGAAGCCAATCATGGAACTGGACGCACTGCCATGACTAATCCTCCGAACCGACGCCCATCGGGAAGTTCACGGCGAATAACTTCGAGAAGACGATAGGCACCGTAGCAAAAATGAAACGATATCGTGAAGCCGGACTGAATTCGTAGGAACTTGAATGCGGTAAGTCCAGACGTTGCTCAGTCGTTTTCCCGAGTCTGTCTGTTCCAGCTAGCCACGCCGCGTGTCAGGCACGCGCTTTTTTGCGTTACGGCACCTCCGAACGGCGACAGGCGCGCTTTCCTACCGGGAGATGTATGCGGCAGCCAAAGAACACTTCTTGGATCGAAAACTGAAGAAGGCGACAGATGAAAACTACGTTCGCCATCGGGCGTCGTCGATTAAATGGATAACTAGAAAGAATTTTGGGCCGGGTACCCAAGAACAAGCGCGACGACTTTCTCGGCCCGCATTTCGCAGGGACGCAAAGAGTCCTCGCCCGACCTCAGCCGGTAAAGGTTGAAGCTGACGACGTCGTCGCCGGCGAGCGCTCGCGCCTACAGGCTGGTCCGCTTTCCATCGCGAGGCTTCCGCACGGTGACGCGGTACCGCAGCCCATCGTGCATGCCTTCGCCGTAGCGCTCGGTACGGGGAGCGCCGATTCAAAGTTCTGTTCCAGCAGTGTCAGACCCGTCGCCTGGGCCAATGAATTGGCCCGGCAGATTGAAGCACGTCCGGTGTCGATCCGCATGGCATCGTTTCGATAGCCGGAGGTAATTGGACGGTCGACCACCCGGTGCCTATCTTCAGTGCTGAGCAAAAAGGAGTACGGCGAATGCCGGCCTACAGGAAAAACCCCGACGCGGTCTCAAAGCTGACTCCCGAGCAGTACCGCGTCACGCAGACTGACGGGACAGAGCGCCCCTTCGCCAACGAATACTGGGACAACAAAGAGCCTGGCCTCTACGTCGACGTGGTTTCCGGCGAGCCGCTCTTCGCATCCTTCGACAAGTTCGACAGCGGGACGGGATGGCCGAGTTTCACGCGGCCTCTCGAGGCCGCGAATGTCGTCGAGAACGTGGACAGCTCGCACGGCATGACACGGACCGAGGTTCGCTCCAAGCACGGCGACAGCCACCTTGGCCACGTTTTCCCGGACGGGCCGCGCGACAAGGGCGGGTTGAGGTACTGCATGAACTCGGCCTCCTTGAGGTTCATCCGCCGCGACCAGTTGGAGGGCGAGGGGTACGGCGAGTACGCAAAGCTCTTCGCAAAGCAGGAGGCTTGACGATGGCAGCGACTACAGAACGCGCGATCCTGGCAGGGGGGTGCTTCTGGGGAATGCAGCAGCTGGTGCGGCGCTTGCCCGGCGTTGTCTCGACGCGGGTTGGGTACTCGGGCGGCGACGTCAAGAATGCCACGTACCGCAACCATGGCACGCACGCAGAAGCGATCGAGATCACGTTCGATCCGAGTCAGACGAGCTTCCGCGACCTGTTGGAGTTCTTCTTCCAGATCCACGACCCGACGACGCCCAACCGGCAAGGAAACGACCGAGGCATAAGCTACAGGTCGGCGATTTTCTACACGAGCGAGGAACAACGCCACGTCGCTGAGGACACCATCGCCGACGTCGAGGCCTCAGGGCTGTGGCCGGGCAAGGTGGTGACCGAGCTCGCGCCCGCTGGCGATTTCTGGGAGGCCGAGCCAGAGCACCAGGATTACCTGGAACGCTACCCGAACGGCTACACCTGCCACTTCGTCCGTCCGCAGTGGAAGTTGCCGCGGAGGAACGCCGCCTGACGGCGACCGCGGTGTCTGTGGCCTGCGGCGCGCAGCCTCACGGCGTGTGCACCGTAAATCGTTTGCCAAGTGTCCTCGCCGCCCCGGCGAAGTCGCTCACAACGCGACAAGGTGGCGAGTTTGGACGGCCCGGACACAGCTTTGAGGTTCTCGACGTGAATATATCTAATTCGGCTGCAACCACTACTCGGTCGGCCGCAATTGGATATTCGTTCGTCTTCAATCGAAGGCAACGAAGATCGAACCGATCAAGACCCCAGACCAGGTTGGAGCGTGGAAGGGCCCTTCACCCGCAGGCTGGATGTCTGCGTGAGATGGCATCGTCCCGCTGTGCCGAAGCCGAGCTGATATGGGCCTGAGCACGATAAAGGCTTCTGGACGTGGCAGGCGAGCCGTTCTGGCGTATATCGCGAAGCCCTCGACAAGTTGATGACCACCCTGGACGTCACCTTCGTCACACTGTCGGAGTGCGCGCTTGCGGCGGGTGCGCACTTGGCGGTCGCCCGCACCAACGCCTCCACCATCCACTACTGTCTTCGAGGCGCCAGGAGTCATCCTCCTGGACGACGAAACGCCCATACGCCTGATGCCGCACACGCTGGTGATCGTCCCGTCTGGGCGGACAATGACAATCGCGGCGACGGAGCACCCGACCGCACCACGGGAACACCAGCAAGCACGGCCAACGGATATCCCGTCCTGCGTCACTAGGCGGTCGCGTGCTAGGAGCTCTCCTCTGTCATGGTGCATGGACTGAACGCGATGGACGACTATCTCGACCACGCCCAAGCGCTCGAGCGGACCAAGGGGTTTGAGCCTGGGAGGATACTTGGCGAGCGGCTCGCGCCCGACATGCTGACTTTCGGAGAACAGTTCTCCGTGAGCTGCAACAAGGTCGACGCGCACATGGCGAAGTTGATACAGCACGACCCGCCAGCGCCCCGTAGCACCCCGATGATGTACCCGGCATCGAGACTCGCGGCTTCCTGCGAAACGTGCAGCCGGACGAGATTGCCGGCGCGCGGTCCCACACATACGAGCTAACGCCGCCCAGCCTGCGGATGGTTCGGCGGCGACGACTACATCCGGTACCTGGCGCTGCCCGGCTTCTTCTTCCACATCTCGCTTGCGCACGCGATCCTCAGGCACCTTGGAGCGAAGATTGCGAAGCGCGACTATCTTCGTAACCTCACTCAACAGAGCGGCGGTGACTACTCGTGAGAGACGAGCGCGGGGCGCGGCACGGACCGAGCCCTTCAAGGCAGGAAAGTAAGTTTAAGGGATGCCGCTAGTGAGCGAGTTGCGAGAGATCATCGGCGCGCTGCAAAGCGAAGCGAAATTCGAGGCTGCTGTAAGCGAGTTGGGAGCCGCGGGGATCGACCGCGCTGGCGTAAGCTTCCTGACGCAGGAGGAAATTGCAGCCTCCTGCGCAGGAGCCGCCGGCTGCGAGATCACGCAGCTGCCCCGCGTCGAGATCGGCTTGAGCGACGACCGGTGGCAGGTTCGCACACTTGCGACCTCGCTTGCGGCCACCGCCTTCCTGGCGGCGACTGGCGCAGCACCCGCGTCGGCCCTGCTGGCGGGATTGGCTTCTGGGGGTAGTGTCGGTGGGCTGGCAGCCTTGTTCGGCCAGAGCCACGAAGCCCACGTGCACGAGTGGTCCGAGAGCCAGATCCTCAACGGCGGCATCGTGTTGACCGGCCACCCCGCCAGTGCGAAGCAGTTCGAGGCCGCCGCTATTATGCGCCGGCGCCACGGAGGCAACGTCTTCGCCTCGCCATCAGCCTAGCAACGAGTCTCGCCCCCGATTCATCGTGGGCGCTAGCAGACGGATCAGTTCTTCTTCTCGGCAGTCCGCGGCTTCTGGAACGTAGGGGCCGACGGCGCCGCCAGTGCACGATGTGGTGAAATGCGACCGTTCGAGCAATGGAGGTAGAGCTGAGCCATGTTCCGCGTCCATGGTAGCTTCCTCTCAAAACCGCCAACAGCCAAGTTCATCCGCAAAATGGACCCGATGCCGAAGTTGGCTTAACCGTTTCTGCCATCGTTGCGTGAATAATGCTATACGCTATATTTCGCGCATCAGGCTTTAAGGCCTAGCCTTTTTGTCACGTCCGGCTCCGTTGTTAGCCGGATTAGACAGAGGCGAAAGATCTTCCAGACCATTAATTCTAATTGAGAAAGCTCACGCGCGGTTTAGAAGGCCTGACCAGGCGCAGGAGTGAGGCCCGCGGATTTGAATCGGATACGTATGGCATCGGATCGATTGCGGATCGGCACGCGCAAAAGCGCAATGGCGATCGCCCAGACTGAGGAGATCGCACGACGCCTGAAAGCCGTCGGCACCGAGGTCGAAATCGTCAAGTTCGAGACCACGGGCGATATCGACCAGGTTGGCAAGCTCTTGCCGCATGGCGGCAAAGGTGGGGCTTTCGTGGCGCAGATTCGCGAGGCGGTGCTCAACGGAAGGCTCCATGCCGTGATGCATTCGCTTAAGGACATGCCGGGCAATGAGGACACGCCCGGGCTTGTGATCGGCGCGACGCTCTCGCGCGATCCGCCCGGCGACGTCCTGGTGCTGCGGCCGGGCACCTCGGTCGACGAGCTCAAACGCACGCGTGGCAAAGGATTCCAGATCGGCACCAACTCCGTCCGCCGCGCGGCCTATGTGCGGCGGCTGTTTCCGGAGATCAAGGTTATCCATTTCCGCGGCGCCGCCGACAGCCGCGTGCGCAAGCTTGACCAGGGCGCAAAGCAGAAGCTGCCAGATGGTGGTGCGGTGGGGCCCGCGGATGCGCTGATCATGGCGCGCTCAGGCCTCGAGCGCGTCAGGCTTACGAGCCGGATCGCGTACGAATTTTCGATTGCCGAGATGCTGCCGGCAGTGGGGCAGGGGATCGTCGCAGTCGAATGCGCCGCGCGCGATTTCGAGACGCGCCGTATCCTGTCAGCGATCGACGACGCGACGACCCACACGTGCGCCGACGCCGAGCGCGAGGTGCTGTGGGTGCTCAACGGCCATTGTAACTCGCCGATCGCGGGATTTGCGGAAGTCATGGGCACGGAGATGCAGCTCGCCGCATCCGTGCTCGATCATGCGGGCAGTCGGATCATCGAGGCGTCGCGTGTTGGCCGAGCAAGCCGACCGCGCGAACTCGGCCGCGCAGTGGGAATGGAGCTGCTCGCCAGAGGCGCTGCCGAGATCATCGAGCGCGGCCGGCCGGTCTGATAGAGCGTCATTGCGGGGAACGCAGCGACGAAGCAATCAAGAGTCACAGGTGAGGCTCAGGATTGCTTCGTTTCGCTCGCAATTACGGCCGGACAACGACGAGCGCCAACCGCGGCTGGTGGCGGAATTTGCTTGGCTAATTCTCGACTAATTGGTTCGGCGCTTTGCCATCTCAGGTTACCCGAAGGACGTAAGAGAGCAGATAGATGCTCCGCGGGGCTCGGCATCGATGAAGTCCTCCCTCCTTGCAATTCCATCCGCAGATCGGTTCGCTCGGCGCAAAATGTGATACGCGATCTACGCGCGTCCTGATGCGAACACGCTCTAACCCCGCAACAGTGACCATCGAGGGATGATCCGCGCACCGGTAGTCTAAATGAATCGCCGCCGTTCACGTGCAGAGCGCGACATTGCCCTTGTAAAAGGCAGCCGCGAGTTCAAATGCGGACGCTCCGCAAGATTTGGTGATCGGCGCGCACTGCAACCTCGCAATGATCCACGGGCAGCTGACTTCAATCGCTCTCTCGATTTCAACACTTCTCCTTAGGGCTTCGGCCGCCTCGTAACTGATCACCGCCCATAACGCTTCCACCAAGGCGATACACGTCTACCTGTACTATCTTGTTGCCATCAGCCCGGTAGCGCTAGCCTGTGTGCTTGGGCTTGGTATTGCTCACCCTGCAGCAAAATTGCTGGCCGTCGTTACGGGGGTGGCGGCGTTTATTTTCACCGTGTTCACGGATCACAAGACGGGTGTAATCCGCATTTCGCCTACTCGCTCCATCTGGCCGTCGATGCACTCGTCGGTGTGGTCTATTTATCCGCCCGGAGCCATCGACCGAAAGACTTCGTCGTGCAGATAGAAGTGGTGGAAGAGAGCCGCGGCCGCATGCACGCCGGCAACCCAGAGGATGGCGTTGCCGAGGGTGGTGTGTATTTCCATGATCAACTGCCCCAGTCCATGCGCCTTCGCGATCTGGGGGGCGATGTCGAATCCGGGAAGGGTGACGGGAATCCCCTCTAGCCAGGTACCGAGCACCGCCGTTGCTGGAATCGCGATTAGGAGCGCATAAAGCGCGAACTGGACGAGCTTCGCGGCCACTGCCATCCATCGCGGCATCGGCTGCTTCGCGGGCGTGCTGTCGATCAGTCGCCATAGCAGCCGCAGCGCGACGACAATGAAGACAAGCAGCCCGAGCGTCTCGTGAATCCTGCGGAGCCCGTCCGCGCCGGCGGAATAGAGCGAATCGGGGTCGCCCTTGCTCAGCACATAGGCGGCGAGAACCAGGATGACGGTCAGCCAATGAAAGGCCTGGGCGCCGGCGCCGTAGCGAGAGGAAGTGCTGCGCAAACCGATTGTCTCCAATCTTAAGCCCGCCGCAGCGGTTGATGAACGGTGGCGGCGCGTCGCCAGAGATTTGAGCGCTTGGTAAGTTGGCCGGTTCCCCGGGGCGCCTAACTTTACCCTGGAAGTGCATAACCAGTCCTTATCGGTAGCATTCCCAATCTTCATTTCAGCATGTGCTCGCACTCTGGGATGGTTACATCCTGGATGCGAGACACTTCGCTCTCAACGAAAAGTCCGACGAGATGGCTCGGTCACCTGGAAACTCTCATGAGTCATCTTCAGCAATGATGTGTTCCGCAAAACCTGCGAGACCAAATTGGCGATGGCGATAAGTGCACAGGGCGAAAGAGTTGAGGAAGAGCAAAAACGCGACCTTGGCTCTTCTCGGCGCGAGAAGCCGAGAAGAACTTGCAAAGGCGCTTCTCGGGATCGCTCTTCAGCGGTTACGAGCGTCAGGTGGGGCTGTGCTATTCAACGAGAACGGTCAGTTCGTACCGTTCGCCACGTCGAACTGGGCTGAGAACCCTGTGAGGGGTGTTCGGTTTTGCTCCTCCCGGTTTGCGTTGGACCTTGGGGCGCTTGAGCATGCTGCAAGAATGCCCGATCCCATTTCGATGAACGAAGTTCTTTTCAGGTTCGGTGGCATCGAGCTTTCCGTCCTGTGGATACCTCTAAGGTATCGAGGGGACAGAGTGGGTCTGATCTACCTCGAAGCGGATCGAGGCGGGAGCTTCGAAGCAACCTCCATCGAAAGCTTCAGCGCCATCGCAATCCAGGCTGCTGCGGTTCTGGCCAACCTTCGATTAACCGATGATCTCGCGCGAGAAATACGGCTAAGGCGGCACGCAGAGGCAAGTCGCGACGAACTTCATGATTCCATGCGTCGGCATCAATGCACAGGAAAGATAGGTGATTTCAAGTTCAACCCCACGAGGGGAGCGTCAAGCGGTTCAAGGGAGTTTTTTCGAATATTCGGTGTCTCATCCGAGGTAGAGAAGTTCGATCTGGAAATCTGGATCGGCAAACTGCATCCGGACGATCGAGCTCGTGTCAAACGCGTCACCTCCATTGCCGTCGCGACCGGGAGCACTCTTCAGCTGGAATACCCGATCAAAAAAGATGGTAGGGTGCATCACGTCTACTCGGAAGGTTATCTGGAGACGAACGGGGATGGATATGTCCTGTATCAGGGAAACGTCATCGACATTACAGAAAGGAAGGCCGCTAAAAGGTTGTTTGCCGAAACTCAGGCCGAGCTTTCGACCGCTTCGCGCCTGGCGGCTTTGGGCGAGCTCGCCGGCTCGATCGTGCACGAGGTGAATCAACCACTGACCGCGCTGATAACCAGCGCGGAGGCCTGCTGCCGTTAGCGGTCAACATGTCCAATGGAGATGTCCGAGATGGTCGAAGCCGCTAACCAGGTCGTAAACAAAGGAAAGCGGGATATTGCGATCGTGGGTGGATTGGAAGTGCTGGCCAAGGGGGCGCAGGCAAACCTTAGCTTCATCAGGATCGACGGCGTCATTTTGGAAGTATTAGGCATGTTGCGTGACGAATTGGAGAAGTCATCCATTTACGTGCGTGCCGATATCGATGAAGGGTTGCCGGAGTTGAGGGGAGATCGCTTACAGCTACAGCAGGTTGTTTTCAACCTGCTGCGAAACGGCATCGATGCGATGAAGAACGTGCACGGCCGGCTACGAAGGCTGGAAATATCGTGCCGTGCCGACGACGTCGAAATGTTAACGGTATTTCGCCATTGCGATGGGGATGTCCCGGGTTCTGTTGAATTACTGAAGAGGTCGGCGTTGCCCACCTTGAGCCGGTAGGCTCGGGGTGCTGATTCCACAAAGGAGAGCAACGCCATGACGAGAGATATCACACCGGCTGGT
>NZ_JBVAPG010000237.1:0-9219 GCF_055413685.1 Bradyrhizobium sp. LeoA1Lang
ATCGTGCCACAATGGCCGGCGGTGGGCGTGCTCTTGGTCGATGCTTGCATCAGACTCTCCGATGGTTCGAGTGTGGAAACCCAAACCTACCGGAAAGGGCGCGCTCACCGCCCCATGGAATCTACGAATTGAGAGCACCGCCGCATGCCCGAATCCGACGTTCCAAAACCCTCGCACATCGCGCTCCTCGGAGTTCCCATCGAGATCGGCGCCGCGCAGGCCGGCACGCTGATGGGGCCGGCGGCGCTGCGCACCGCCGGGATCGCGCGCGTCCTGGAGCAATTGGAGCTTCGCGTCGACGACCACGGTGATCTCTCCATTCCCGCGGTGGTCTCGGACGGGCCGGTGCCTGCAAATACGAAGTTCTATGAGGAGGTGAAGACCTGGATCCGCCTGCTCTCCGAGCGCGCCTACTGGCTGGCGCAATCGGGCGCGGTGCCGATCTTCATGGGCGGCGATCATTCGCTCTCGATGGGGTCGATCAATGGGGTTGCGCGCTTCTGGCAGGAGAAGGGCCGGCCGCTGTTCGCTCTGTGGGTCGACGCGCATGCCGACTACAACACGCCCGACACGACAATCACCGGCAACATGCACGGCATGTCGGCCGCTTTTCTCTGCGGCGAGCCAGGGCTCGACAACCTGCTCGGCGGCCTGCCGCGCGCCTCGATTACACCTGATCAGCTCGACCTGATCGGCACCCGTTCGGTCGACCCGCTGGAGCGCAAGCTGTTGCGCGAACGTCGCGTCGCCATCGCCGACATGCGCGCCATCGACGAATTCGGCGTCGCCGTGCTGATCCGCCGCGTGATCGATCGCGTCAAGGCGAGGAACGGCGTGCTGCATGTCTCGTTCGACGTCGATTTCCTCGATCCTTCGGTCGCGCCCGGCGTCGGCACCACGGTGCCGGGTGGCGCAACCTACCGCGAGGCGCACCTGATCATGGAGCTGTTGCACGATTCCGGACTGGTGCGCTCGGTCGACATCGTCGAGCTCAATCCCTTCCTCGACGAGCGCGGCCGTACCGCACGTGTTGTCGTGGAGTTGATCGGCAGCCTGTTCGGGCTGCAGATCACCGACCGCCCGACACCGACCAACGCGGTGCTGCCGGATTGATATGGGCGAATAGCGAATAGGGAATGGCGAATAGAGGCGATTGCTGACCTAATTCGCTACTCGCCATTCGCTATTCGCCCTTTCACGTATCCTGCGTCGCGTTGCCGGTGACGAGCGTCGTATTGCCCGACACAGGATCGGTGATGACGTTCTTCACCTGCGCATTGCCTTGCGAGGCGAGCGTGAACTTGGTGTCGCCGATGCGGAACGAATTGTCCTTGATCAGCACCTGCTGATACTGAACGGTCGCGCCGCTCCGGTATTTCACCTGGGCGCGGAATCCGTTCACCTGCGAAATGCTGAACTGGAATTTCTGGCCGTTCGAATAGGTGCCGTCCCAGGTGCCCTGGTAGCTCGCGGGATCGACATTGACATAGGGCGTATTGGAAGGCGTCGAGAGCGACGCCGAGGCGTAGGAATTCTGAAGAATACTCATGATGTCGCCCATCGCGCCCGCCGTGCTCCGTTGATCGAGATGCACGAGTTACGAACCGAAGGCGGTTAACGGGCGCTTGCGAAGTGTTTCCGGATGTTGCTGGCTGCGATGCAGACACGTTCCGGAACAGAAAAAGGGCGACCGCGGGTCGCCCTTTTTGTTCGAGGAAATCTGAGACTATTCGGCCGCGAGCTTCACGTCCGGCGCGGCGGCGCGGACTTCGGCGTCGACCTTGCTCTCGAACTTGGCGAAGTTCTTCTGGAACATGCCGACCAATGCGCGGGCAGTCTTGTCGAACTCGACCTTGTCCTTCCAGGTGTTCACCGGATTGAGGATCTCGCTCGGCACGCCCGGCAGCGCGGTCGGCACTGCGAAACCGAAATATTCGTCGGTGCGGAATTCGACATTGCGCAAGCTGCCATCGAGCGCCGCGGTGAGCAGCGCGCGCGTGACCTTGATCGGCATGCGCGAGCCTACGCCATACTTGCCGCCGGTCCAGCCGGTGTTGACCAGCCAGCAATCGACATTGTGCTGGGCGATCAGGTCACGCAGCATGTTGCCATAGACGGAAGGATCGAGCGGCAGGAACGGCGAGCCGAAGCAGGTAGAGAATTCCGGCTGCGGCTCGGAGCCGAGGCCGCGCTCGGTGCCCGCGACCTTCGCGGTGTAGCCGGACAGGAAGTGATACATCGCCTGCGCCGGTGAGAGCTTCGCGATCGGCGGCAGCACGCCGAAGGCATCGGCCGCCAGCATCACGACGTTCTTCGGATGCGGCGCGCGGCCGGTGCGCGAGGCGTTGGGAATGAAGTCGAGCGGATAGGCGGAACGGGTGTTCTCGGTCTTCGAGCCATCGTCGAAGTCGACCTCGCGGGTATCCTCGTCGAGCACGCAGTTCTCGAGCACCGCGCCGAAGCGCTTGCTCGCGGCATAGATCTGCGGCTCGGCTTCCTTCGACAGCTTGATGCACTTGGCGTAGCAGCCGCCCTCGAAATTGAAGACGCCCTCCGGACCCCAGCCATGTTCGTCATCGCCGATCAGCGTGCGGTTGGGATCGGCCGACAGCGTCGTCTTGCCGGTACCCGAGAGGCCGAAGAAGATCGCGCTGTCGCCCTTTGATCCGACATTGGCCGAGCAGTGCATCGGCATCACGCCGCGCGCGGGCAGATAATAGTTGAGCGTGGTGAAGACCGACTTCTTCATCTCGCCGGCATAATAAGACCCGCCGATCAGGACGATCTTGCGGGCGAAATCGATCGCGACAACGTTCTCCGAGCGCACGCCGTGACGTTTGGGATCGGCGCGGAAGCTCGGCATGTCGATGATGGTGAGCTCAGGCACGAAGCTTGCGAGCTCGATCGCCTCGGGGCGGATCAGGAGTGTGCGGATGAACAGCGAATGCCAGGCGAGTTCGGTGAACACGCGTGTCTTGATCCGATAGGTCGGATCGGCGCCGCCATAGAGATCCTGCGCGAACAGCGCCTTGCCTTCGGCGTGTTTGAGGAAATCCTGATAGAGCGCTTCGAACTGCTCTGATGTGATCGACTGATTGCCGGCCCACCACATGTTCTTGTCGGTGGTCGCGTCGCGAACGGTGAACTTGTCCTTCGGGCTGCGGCCCGTGAATTCGCCCGTGTCCGCGCAGAGCGCGCCATCGGCCGAGAGCACGGCCTCGCCTGCCGCAAGCGAATATTGATAGAGCTGCGGCGCGCGAAGATTCCAATGCACGCGCTTGAGATTTTTTAAGCCGAATTTGTCGGCGCCAAAGGCACCGTTGTACACGCCCGTGTTTTGCACGAAGAACCTCCTCGAACCCGCGTTTCCCATTGCGCGAATGTCGCTAAACGCGCTCAGTCGCGGTGACCTTTTCCAACAACAAATATAGCCCGAAGGCCCCGGTCCAGCGACCTCATAATGGGGCAATCAGAGCTTGCCAAGCTAGTCCCCGAATTTTGGTTTATTCCAAGGCATCCGCTCCCATGTGGTTCAAGCATTTGCTGCAGCGCAAGGCGGCTTTCTTGCCCATGGATCGCGCGACGATCCGCCGCGATCAATCCATGGCCGACATCTTTGCGATGCACAATTAGTGCCATCGAACACGCCGCGCGGTTGTCCATCAACGCGTAGAATACCCGATATGCAGTTTGCGGAGATTGAGACATCGGCCTTGTCGCCGGCAATGCCGTTGCACTTGGATCGCACGATCCAATCGGCGATGGGAATTGATTGCACGGCCTCACTCAACGTCGACACGCCATCGTTCGAATTCGACGGCCGTTAAGAATGCGCAGCGCGCGCAAACGTTCCGCGTCGTTGCGCATAAGAAGCATGATGCCAAGCGCGTTGACGACGGCGCTCTCATGATCATGCGCTGCGACGCCGCGCCGCTCGCGCTTACCCTTTTGCGCGCGCATCGCCAGCGAGCCGAACCAGCATCTTGCGCAGCTCCGCAGCATTGCGCACGCGCTCTGGAAATTCCAGCCGCAGCGTCCGCTTGCCCGCCTGCATGTCCATGCCCTCGGGGTCGCAGCCTGTGCAGCGCCAGTCGGCGCTCTCTGCCCCGAGCAGCCGGGTCGCATAAAGGTCCATGGGGTCGCGGTGAGCCTTGTTCATATGCTCGACGGCCTCAGCTTCAGCCTCCAGCCACCCCTCCGTCCCAGCCAGATCGGTCAGGAACTGTTCGGGCCTGAGATCGACGATCCGGCCGAAGCCCGCAACGAGATGGGTGGCCGAGGGGGCGATCCGGAAGAAGGAGAAATCCTTAAATTCCACAAAGGCTTCCGCGGATGGATGGGCAGCGAGGTAGCGGCGGCGCAGGAGGGCTGCGGCGTCGCCTTCCGCCTGTTCCGCCCGGCCCGCCAGCATGATCCGGGACCCCTCCAGCGGGTCGCCTTCGGCCCGCTCGTCCAGCATCAGCGATACCCGGGGGTCGGCGAGCAGGTTCCTGGTATGGACCGCCAGGCGGGACAGCAGCAGTATCGGGGAACCGTCCGGGTGGCTCGCGACATTGACCAGGGAACAATAGGGATCACCGGTTTTCGGCATCAGCGTCGCCAAGGCGCCTTGCCGGCTCCTCCGGAGCAGGGAACGAGCCAGTCTGGCGGGGTCAAAATCAGCGGTCGGTTGCATCGAAATTACCTAGTAATTGTCTGGCCATGTGGTTGCACTTCGGGGCTTTTTTCGGGTAAACGGGCTTTAGACGGGTCGGACGCGTCCGCGGGGGGCGAGGCGTTTGGCGGAACTCGGTCACACTTCAGCCCACGTTGCATTGCTCGCTGACCGAGTCCGAAGCCCAATTATGCGGCGCATCACCGGAATGCTCGCCGTTTCAGCCAACTGGAAAACTGAAAGCAGGCTCATGCCCACAATCGCCCTGGTCGACGACGACCGCAACATTCTCACCTCTGTCTCGATAGCGTTGGAAGCCGAAGGCTACCGCATCATGACATACACGGATGGTGCGTCGGCGCTCGATGGCTTCCGCACCTCGCCACCGGATCTGGCGATCCTCGACATCAAGATGCCGCGCATGGACGGCATGGAGACTCTGCGGCGGCTCAGACAAAAATCCGATCTGCCTGTGATCTTTCTGACCTCCAAGGATGAAGAGATCGACGAATTGTTCGGCCTCAAAATGGGCGCCGACGATTTCATCCGCAAACCATTCTCGCAGCGCCTTTTGGTCGAGCGCGTGAAGGCCGTGCTCCGCCGCGGCCAGCCCAAGGATCCGACCGCCGCTCCAAAGGAGCCGGACACGCGCGCGCTCGATCGCGGCCTGCTCAGGATGGACCCGGAGCGCCACACCTGCACCTGGAAGAACGAGCCGGTGACGCTGACGGTCACCGAATTCTTGATCCTGCAGGCACTGGCGACGCGGCCCGGCGTGGTGAAGAGCCGCAATGCGCTGATGGACGCCGCCTATGACGACCAGGTCTATGTCGACGATCGCACCATCGACAGCCACATCAAGCGGCTGCGCAAGAAGTTCAAGGTGGTCGACGAGGATTTCGAGATGATCGAAACCTTGTACGGCGTGGGGTATCGCTTCAAGGAAGCCTGATCCGCGGCGAAAGCTCCGCTTTGTTAACTGACACGGTCCGAACCTATGGGGTAGGGTGCGGACCCAATAACGTGCATGATAACACCCCTCGTCAACGAACCGGCAGTCCTGCCAGTGCTTGATCGAACGCAGCCCGACCCAGCCCAGACCGTCGAGGACGCCCAGGCGCTCCTCGAGCAGGACCAGTTTGCCGACAAGGCGACGGCAAAGCGCTGGCGGCCGCTGGACTGGCTGAGTCGCGCCGGGCAGTTCTTCTTCGCGCTGTCCTTCTCGAGCCTGACCCGCCGCATCGTCTCGCTGAATCTCGCGGGCCTGGTCGCGCTCGTCGCCAGCATCCTTTACCTCTCGCAATTCCGCGCCGGCCTGATCGACGCGCGCGCCCAGAGCCTTCTGGTACAGGCCGAGATCATCGCCGGCGCCATCGCGGCCTCCGCTACCGTCGAGACCAACACCATCACCATCGATCCGGAGCGGCTGCTCGACCTCAAGCCCGGCGAAAGCTACGGCGTGCCGGACGAATATTCCGACTTCCCGATCAATCCCGAACGCGTCGCGCCGGTGCTGCGGCGGCTGATCTCGCCGACCAAGACGCGCGCCCGTATCTTCGATCGCGAGGGCGGATTGATCCTCGACAGCCGCAGCCTCTATGGCAAGGGCGACGTGTTCAGGATCGAGCTGCCGCCGCCGAACGCCGAGAAGCCGGGATTCGCCGAGCGGACCACGATCGCGATCCGCACCTGGCTGAACCGCGGCGATCTGCCGCTCTATCGCGAGCTCGGCCCGGAGAACGGCACCGGCTACCAGGAGGTCGCGCAGTCCTTGAACGGCCAGAAGAGCAGCATGGTGCGCGTCAACGATCGCGGCGAGGTGATCGTCTCGGTCGCCGTCCCCGTGCAGCGCTTCCGCGCCGTGCATGGCGCCTTGATGCTCTCCACCCAGGGCGACGACATCGACCAGATGGTGACCGCCGAGCGGCTGGCGATCCTCAAGGTCGGCGGCGTCGCCGCGGCCGTGATGATCGTGCTGTCGCTCCTGCTTGCGAGCACAATTGCCGGCCCGGTGCGGCGGCTTGCCGATGGCGCTGAAAGAGTCCGCCGCCGCATCCAGACCCGCGTCGAGATTCCCGACTTCAGCCGCCGCCGCGACGAGATCGGCCATCTCTCCGGCGCGCTGCGCGACATGACCGACGCGCTCTACAGCCGGATCGAGGCGATCGAGATGTTCGCCGCCGACGTCGCCCACGAGCTGAAGAACCCGCTGACGTCGCTGCGCTCGGCGGTGGAGACGCTGCCCTTGGCGCGCGCCGAAAGCAGCCGCTCCCGCCTGCTCGCCGTGATCGAGCACGACGTCAGGCGGCTCGACCGGCTGATCTCCGACATCTCCGATGCGAGCCGGCTCGATGCCGAGCTGCAGCGCCAGGACATGGCGCCGGTCGATCTGCGCCGCCTGCTGACGACGCTGACCTCGGTCGCCAACGAGACCAAGCTCGGCCACGACGTCGCGGTCGAAGCCCGCTTCGAGGGCCGCGGTCCGACCGACACCTTCGCGGTGCCCGGCCACGACTCGCGGCTGGGCCAAGTGATCTCCAACCTGCTCTCCAACGCGCAATCGTTCTCGCAACCGGGCGACAAGGTGCGCATCGTCTGCCGCCGCGTGCGCTCGGAGATCGAGATCGTGGTCGACGACGACGGCCCCGGCATCGGCGAGGACGCGCTGGAGCGCATCTTCGAGCGCTTCTACACCGACCGGCCGCACCAGGGCTTCGGCCAGAATTCCGGACTGGGGCTGTCGATCTCCAAGCAGATCATCGAGGCGCATAACGGACGCATCTGGGCCGAGAACCGGCCCGGTCCCGCTGATGCCGACGGCAAGCCAACGGTCGCTGGCGCGCGCTTCGTGGTCAGGCTGCCGGCGCCATGAGCGCCAGCGTGCATGCATCCGCAGTGCTGGTGGGAGAACGCGCGGTGCTGATCCGCGGCCCGTCCGGTTCCGGCAAGTCGTGCCTCGCCTTCGATCTGATCCTCGCCGGCCGCTCTGGACAGCTTCCGCCGGCCGTCTTGGTCGGCGATGACCGTGTCTATCTCGACACAGCCGGCAAAGAATTGCTGATACGGCCGGTCGCGGAATTGGCCGGGCTGATCGAGATTCGCGGGCTCGGCATCCGCCGCGTTGAGTACACACATGAGGCAATCGTCGGGCTGGTGGTCGATCTCGCCGCCGGCGATGCCGAGCGCCTGCCGCCGCCGGAAGCGCTGCAGACCGAGATAAACGGTGTTTTTTTACCGCGAATCCCCGTCGGGATAGGCTTTTCACCCCTGCTACTGGTTGTCGCAGCATTGACGACAACTGAAAGTTCATGTTCCCGTAATCTCGCGGACGATTGCTTGGGGCAAATCGGTAACCATATCAGCCGCAATATGGCCACTGAATAGACCGGTGCAGACCCGTATTTCTCCGCCCCCAAATTCCGGGAGATAGCCAAGATGCCCTCTTGCGCGGGGCCTCTGGATGGTCAAAGTGGCGCGTTCGTGCGGTGCACCAAGAAGCACCCGCGAGGAGTTTCCGATGATTGGTCTAGTGCTTGTGACCCACGGGCGCCTTGCCGACGAATTCAAGGCAGCGCTCGAACACGTAATGGGCCCACAAAAACAAATTGAAGCAATTACGATCGGAGCCGAAGACGACGCCGATCTATGTCGCAGCGACATCATCGAAGCGGTCAACCGCGTCGATAGCGGCGACGGCGTTGCGATCCTCACCGACATGTTCGGCGGCACGCCGTCGAACCTCGCGATCTCGTGCATGAGCCGGCCCAAGGTCGAAGTGCTCGCAGGCATCAATCTTCCGATGCTGGTGAAGCTCGCGAAGGTTCGCGAAGAGCGGTCGCTGCCCGATGCGATCGCGATGGCCCAGGAAGCGGGCCGCAAATACGTCACCATTGCCAGCCGCGTCCTTGCCGGCAAATGAGCGCCGAGGGCTCGGGCGAAAACGAAGTCGGCCCGACGGTTCCGGCGGGCGCGATCTCCCGTGAACTCCAGATCGTCAACAAGCGCGGCCTGCACGCGCGCGCTTCCGCCAAATTCGTGCAGATGGTCGAGCGCTTCGAGGCCGAGGTCTGGGTGACGCGCGGCAGCGAGACCGTCGGCGGCACCTCGATCATGGGCCTGATGATGCTCGCCGCCGGCCCCGGAACGTCAGTCATCGTCTCCGCCACCGGCCCCGAAGCCGAAGCCGCTCTCGACGCCATCGCCGAACTCGTCGCCAGCAAGTTCAACGAAGAAGGCGTGTAGGCGCGGTCCAATGCCTGCTCTGTAGGATGGTAGAGCGGAGCGAAACCCATCGCGATGGAGTAAGCCGCGCAAATGATGGGTTTCGCTCCGCTCTACCCATCCTACGATTCTCGCTGTCGTCCCACGAAGGCGGGGACCCATAACCACAGGGAGGCGTTGTGGCGCGAGCGAGTGGTTGCAGCGGAGCACATCACATCTCCCTGTGGTTGATGGGGTGGACGGCCCCCTACGGCATCAGTTGTGCCAGAATGAGGTTGTCGAAATCTCAAACGAGGGAGCCGTCCGTGACGCAGATTATCCGCATTGGAATGGATACGTCGAAG
>NZ_JBVAPG010000238.1:0-9173 GCF_055413685.1 Bradyrhizobium sp. LeoA1Lang
GACGGCTGGCAGACCCTCGCCAGCAAGCCCATTGCTCAGCCGGTTGATCTTGCCGCCTGAGCAGATATCATCCGTTCACCGGAGACTCGCGACGGACAAATTCCAACCAAGTTCGCGACGGCACCCCCGACGCAGCTATGCGGCTCTGATGTCGACTGCGTCGTTGTTGGCTACCTCGCTCCCGACCCATTGTCCGGCTCACCTGCATTTGCAGTGCGCGACGCCGTGGCAAGCTCCTCCACTTTTGAGCGGATCGGCCCGAATGGACCGTATTTGTGCTGCTCCAGACTGAAACCGTCGACGTACGGGCCATATGGAGTATCGATCGGCTTTTGGAGTCGGATCGGAAAATCCTTCTCGAGGTTTGCCTTCTCTGGCCGCTTCTGGCTGATGATGTAGGCCGCGACATCATAGGCCTGCTCGTCCGTGAGCACCGGGGCGTTGAACGCGGTGCCGATGGGCATGTTGTGCATCGCATAAGCGGCGGCGGTCAAAAGGCGGCTCATTCCAGCGCCGTTGTTGTAGCTGTCGGGACCCCAGAGCGGAGGGAACTGATATCCCGCGCCGGTTTGGGCGCGTTGCCCCAAGCCATCCGCGCCGTGGCAAGCGGCGCATATCTGCGAAAAAACCTCCGCGCCGCGAGCGGCATCGGCAGCGCGCGCTGGCTCTTTGATCCTCAACGTGCCAGCGCCCTTAAGCTTTGCGCCGTCGGGAACGCCGGTCGACAGCCAGCGCATATAAGTTGAAAACGCCCTCATTTCGCGGCTCTCAAGCGGCAGCGCTCGGCCATTCATGCTGCGCTCCATACAACCATTGATGCGATCCTCGAGAGTGTCGACCGCCCCTTCCCGCGCGCGGTATTGCGGGAATTGTCCCCAAACGCCTATGAGCGCCATGGCATATGGCTGGGTCCCGCCCTGCAGATGGCAGTTTTGGCACGCGAGATTGTTGCCAGCGAAGCGTCTTGCTGGATCCGACACGTTTGGCCCGATCTCATTCGCGGTATCCGTGAAAAGCGCGTGCCCATATTTAACGAGGGTGCCAAACGGATCGTCCGCGACAGTGGTGATATCAGGAGACGTCCACTGGGTGAGATCGATGTCGTTACTCCCCGCGAACGAGCGATTAGGGCCTGCTATCGATGCCGTGGTGCACAACATCGCCGCGAGCAAAAAGAGCCAAGAGCGTTTCATGGTGCACTCCGCATTAAACCTGGTTCGCCGAAGTTGATGTCGGCTAACGTTGGCAGCAAATCGCAATGCACTTCCAGATCCGGCCGGCTCGAGCGTCAGAACGGTGGCCAGACCATCAGCCATAATACCATTTCATTCTCTTGCCCCCGAGCGATCGTTTATGACGCGAATTGGCCATAAGAGGACGTCTGCTGTCGGGCTCATCATTCCTGTCTCTTCGGCGGGATCGCAGCCCTGGCCTTTCGCGACATACTGCACCGCCGCGCATCCTCGGTCGCTAACGGGGCACAGCGGAAATCGAAGGCCGACGCCTGTTGTAGAGGGCGACGCTCGTGACCCAGAGCGGTCCATCCGTCATGCTGCCAGATGCCGAATAAGGGCTGCAACCGCGCGGGAGGCGGCGCCACACTGACAGCCGCTTCAGCATCGCCGCCGCGCAATTAATGGGCAGGCGGATGAGGCGGCCGTCATCGATCGGCGCGCTGGCCGGGAAGGCCGAGGTCACATCGTGCTTGTAACCGATGGGGACGGCACCAGCTATAGTGCCTGGAGGAACCCTCGTCCGCCTCGTCGCGTTTTCGGGTGTCGCATGCGATTCAACCCCTGAAAGGACCCAGACAATGGCTCCAACGTCGGTCGCCGAAGCGGTCCGCCCACAACAGGCGGTGGCGGAACTACTCTTTCAACCGTACAGGCTCGGTCCATTCACTCTGCCGAACCGGATTGTCATGGCGCCCTTGACGCGCTCCCGCGCTCGTCAACCCGGGAACGTGCCGACCTCGCTCAACGCTTGCTACTACGCACAACGGGCTTCAGGCGCGTTCATTATCAGCGAAGCAACCCAGGTATCGATGCAAGGGCAGGGTTATGCCTGGACACCGGGTATCCACAGCCGTGAACAGGTCGAAGGCTGGCGACTGGTAACCGACGCGGTGCACGCTGCCGGCGGCCGCATCTTCCTGCAGCTTTGGCATGTCGGACGCATCTCACATCCGGCACTGCAGCCGGATCACATGCTGCCGGTCGCCCCCTCGGCCATTACACCGGCCGGCGACGCGTTTATCGAGAATGACCGGGGCGAAGGTCAATTGGTGCCGTTCGTTCGGCCGCGAGCGTTGCAGATCGAGGAGATGCCGTACATCATCCAGCAATATGCGCATGGCGCGAGAAACGCCATGGCCGCCAATTTCGACGGGGTAGAGGTGCACGGCGCCAACGGCTATCTCATAGATCAGTTCATCAGTTCAGGCACAAACCATCGGACCGACGCCTACGGAGGGGCGGTGGGCAATCGGGCGCGGCTGTTGATGGAAGTGGTCGAAGCCGTAAGCGAAATCTGGGGCCCAGACCGGGTCGGCGTGCGCCTGTCACCCCTTGGCAGTTTCAACGATATGAGCGACGCCGAGCCGGAGGTGACCTTCGGCACCATAGCGCAACTTCTCAACGGCCTTCGTTTCGCCTATCTGCATATCGTGAATCCGGGTCTCGCCGCGATCGAGAAAGGCAAGGCGCCGGACGCCGGCGCTGAGCAGATGCTTGCGCTCATCCGGGAAAAATATAGCGGAACGTTGATCGTAGCCGGCGGCTTTGATCGAGACACCGCGGAAGCATGGCTCGAGCAAAGCAAGGCGGATTTGATCGCCTTTGGCCGCAAGTTTTTGGCCAACCCGGATTTGCCGGACCGGTTGCGTATGCGCACGGGCCTCAATGCCGACGATCAATCCACCTATTATGGCGGCGGGGCCAAAGGCTATACCGACTATCCGTCGCTTGCGCAGGAGCGAGGCGAGCAACCGAAAGCCTGCGTGGACGACCGATGGCGCTAACGCCCCTCCGACCAGTGCGGCACAGTCCGTACCGGCGTTGGGATAAAAGCAACCGAAGGAATGCCTGCTTCTGGCCTCACGCAGCGGTTGGCAGATGCCCGCTATTCCGCCGCTGTCAGGAGGCAAGCAGACATGCGGCGACCTCAATGCCCAGATATCGGACGGTGCTCTCGATTTTTGTGTGGCCCAACAAAAGCTGCACGGCTCGCAAGTTGCCTGTCCGCCGGTAGATCAGAGTCGCCTTTGTTCGACGAAATGAATGTGTTCCGAACAGGTGCGGATCAAGCCCTACGCTGGTAAGCCAATCAGACAAAAGCCGCGCGTACTGCCGAGTGGTTAGACTGCAACTAGGTCCCCGCCGGCCGGTGAATAGGTATTCGCTCCGCTTCTTGCCCGTCGCTCTCAGATAGTCGTCGACGGCTTGGCGCGTCGACTCGGTGAGTTCAAATTTGACCGGTCGTCCCGTCTTCTTCTGCCGGATGATTGCACGATCAGCCGCGTAGCCGCTTGGCGCGATGTCGTCGACCTTCAGCGCCACGACATCGCAGCCACGAAGTTTACTGTCGATGGCCACGTTGAACAGCGCCAGATCCCGGAGCCGGCCCCCGACCCTGGAGCGTTGTCCGGATGGACCAGACGTGCTTCGGACGGAGTGGTGGCTTCGCACCGACGATCTTACCCTTGTTCCACGGGACGTGCTTGGAGACCTGCTCGATGGTGCTTAGGACTTCGATCATGGTGACCTCCTCAATTAGTGAGGTCGACCATTCTCAAGCCGGTAACCTCTGAAATGACGTCGGCTTTCAGAGGATTGAAGACGTAGTTGGGTCCAATTCGACCGATCGGACGACGGATTTTGACCCATTGCCGACGGGTCGATGACTGTCCCGCGATTACCTACCATCGCGACTTGCGACCTGAAACTTAATCTCATCGACTTTCGAAAGCAGAAATCTCAGCAGCGGGGAGGTATTAGCTTCGCTGTAGCCGATTACGAGGTCGACCATCGGTGGCTTGCCCTGGATTGGACGACTGACGATGGATTTCGGCATCAGGTTTTGCGCGTAAAGCGGAAGCAGGCTGATGCCGCCGGTGGAAGCGATCAGCGAGCTCGCCATGGCCAAATTCTCCGCCTGATGCGCGGGCTTGATCGTCAATCCATGGCGTTTGAAGAAGTCCTCGATGACGGTCCGCAAAACCGATGCCCGTATCGGTGATACGCCGATATAGGTCTGCCCCGCCAGCTCCTGTGGTCGGATCGCACTCTTGGCCGTAAGGGGGTGATCATATGGCATCAACACAATCACCGGATCATGCCTTAGCAGCTTGAATTGCACGCCAGGCGCATTCTTCTCCGGACGAAGGAAGGCGAGGTCGATCTTGCCGCGTACCAGTCCGGCGGCAAGGTCCGGAGAATCCTCGCTGTGGATCGTGATCTCAGTGCTTGGCAGTTTACCGCGCAGGATACCCATCACGGCCGGGAGCCAGTCCATTTCATAGCCGGTGAGAAATCCGATCGAGAGAGATGATTTTGTCAGCTGGGCGGCGCGGCGCGCGGCCTCGCTGGCGGCTTCGACCTGCAGCAGTGCTACGCGCGCGTGATCGAGGAATACCCGCCCCGACGGTGTCAGTTCGATGCCGCGTGGTCCGCGGATCAACAACTGCACCCCGAGCTCTAGCTCAAGATCATGAATCTGCCGGCTCAGCGACGGTTGCGCCGTGTGCAGGCGCTTTTGGGCCGCCACCGTGAGACTGCCTTCTTCGGCCACGGCGACGAAATAGCGGAGGTGTCGGAGTTCCACGGAGCCAGTCCTAGAAAGTATGGCTTAAACCTTACAAAGTCTTTCTGCGGAGCGCCAGTATTTCCTAAATCACTCACATACGCCGGAGCGCATCGATCAAGCGCGTTGCAAGCGCTTCGTAGATCGGCCCATTCAGCCAGATCGAATGGGTATGGCAGCGGTTTTATTTGGGAGATGCATGATGAGCCATCCAGTTGTCCTGATCACCGGCGGACTCACCGGCATCGGCCGCGCGACGGCGTTGGCCTTTGCTCGCGAAGGCGCTCGTGTCGTTGTTTCGGGTCGCCGCAACGATGCCGGCATGGCGCTCGCGGTTGAGCTGCGGGCGCTCGGCGCCGAGGCGGACTTCGTTGGTGCCGATGTTCGACGCGAAAGCGAGGTGCAGGCGCTGGTCGAACGGACGGTCAAGCAGTTCGGCCACCTCGACATCGCCGTGAACAATGCCGGCACCGAGGGAACGCCCGGCCCCGTCACCGACCAGAGTGCCGAGAGTTATGCAGCGACGTTTGACACCAATGTGCTCGGCGTTCTCCTCTCGATGAAGCACGAACTGCGAGTGATGCAGCCGCAGGGATCGGGAAGCATCGTCAACATCTCCTCGACCATGGGCAGTCGCGGCGCGCCGAACGCGTCGCTCTACACTGCAAGCAAACACGCCGTCGAAGGCCTGACCAAATCCGCCGCATTGGAAGCCGCGGCCTTCGGCGTCCGTGTCAACGCAATCGCCCCCGGTCCGGTAGAGACCGCGATGCTTGACCGGTTCACCGGTTCGGCCGACCGCAAGGCCAGGATGGTAGCCGGTATCCCGCTCAAGCGCGCGGGCAAACCGGACGAACTCGCCGACGCCATCCTGTTCGTGGCCTCGGATAAGGCGTCGTTCATTACCGGCCAGGTCATCAGCGTCAACGGCGGCCGGACGGCCGCGTAGTTTCACACAAACACCACACACATCAGGAGATTAGTCATGACCGACCTCGTCAGCCGAACCGCCCTCGTCACCGGTGCCTCCCGCGGCATCGGCCGCGCCACCGCTCTCGCGCTGGCCAATGCCGGTGCCCGCGTTATCGTTCACTACGGCAATTCCGCCAAGGACGCGGACTCGCTGGTCGCCGAAATCCGCGAAGCCGGTGGGCAGGCCGACGCCGTCAAGGCGGACTTGTCGGCGCCAGATGGTGCGCACAAACTCGCGGGCGAAGTTGGCAAACTGGTCGGCGGTAAGCTCGATATTCTCGTCGCCAACGCCGGCATTGCGGTGCCGGCCAGCATTGAGGCGCAGACCGTCGAAGACTTCGACCGCATGTTCGCGGTCAATGTCCGCGCCCCGTTTTTCCTGGTGCAGCAATTGCTGCCGTTGATGGCCGAAGGCTCGAACATCGTGATGACGTCGTCGCTGGCGGCGCGCGCTGCTGTGGGCCAGTTGCCGGCTTACTCCGCCACCAAGGGCGCCATCGACACGCTTGTGAAGCATTTCGCATCGCTGCTGGGATCTCGCGGTATCCGCGTCAACGCGGTCGCACCGGGGATCATCGATACCGACATGTCGGAGTTTTCCAAGACCGAGGAAGGCCGCACGTATGCTCTCGGGATGCAGGCGCTGCAACGAATCGGTCATGCGGATGACGTCGCGGAGGTCGTGGCGTTCCTGGCGTCAGATTCTGCGCGCTGGGTCACCGGCGACACCGTCCAGGTGGGCGGTGGTTCGAAGCTTTGATGCCCGGAGAAAGCTGCGATGAAACTCTATCAGTCCAATGCCTCGCCCAATTCTCGCCGCGTGAGAATCTACCTGGCGGAGAAGGACATCTCGATGACCGTTGTGCCGGTCGACCTCGGCGCACGCGAACAATTCTCCGAGGCGTATGCGACGATTAATCCGCGCCGCGTCGTCCCCGCTCTTGTTCTCGATGACGGATCGACCATCGGCGAAGTCCCAGCCATCATCCGCTATCTCGAGGAGACGCACCCCCACCGGCCACTGCTCGGAACTACAGCCAAGGATAAAGCCGTGATTACCATGTGGGAGCGTCGGATGGAGCAGGAGGGATTCGCCGCGGTCATGGAGACGGTTCGTAACGGCGCCGCCGCTCTCAAGGGGCGCGCCATCGCGGGACCGCATGGCTACAACCAGATCCCCGAATTGGTCGAGCGTGGCCGTCGTCGCATTGCCGATTTCTATGACGATCTCGAGACCCGGTTGGTCGAAGTGCCATTCGTGGCTGGGGATCAGTTCAGCGTCGCTGATATCACAGCAATGGTCGCAATCGACTTTGCAAAAAAGGCATTGAGCTGGGAGATACCATTAAAAAACGCAGGCTCGAGGCGTTGGTATGACGCCGTATCATCGCGTCCAAGCGCCGACTCGTAACAGCCTCTAGCGATGGAGGCCGGGACTCGCGGATTTTCTTGGTCCGCTTCTGTGAAGGGTTTCGGATGCCGGCCGCTTGAGGGACGGTGCGGCGTATTCGGCGGCCGGCGTCCGAAAGCCTCCAAGGGAGGAAACCGCGCTTGGGGGGACGTGCGGCGGTGCGGCAGGCGCTATGGGGATTTGAGTGCCGCGGGGGAGCTGGCTGATTTGAATCGAGCCGCTGCAACGAGTTGTGCGACGGTGAAGCGCCTGATGAATGAGCGGCGGGTGGCGTCGAGCTCTGTGAATTGCCGGACGAATTGCGACGACTGGCGGACATCGGGGCGCGCCCTGCCGTGGCTGGTCGAGAGCCAGCGGGCGCGCGGAGCAGATTTGCGGGATTGAGGCGCCGTCATGAGGTGTCGATCCTGATGCGGTTCGTTGGAGCTGTCGACTGATGCCGTGGCGTTGCACCGCGCGCGAACACCTCGATGATGATCATGCGACCGCCGCAGCATGGACAGCTCGGCTTGCTGGACTCTGGGGCACTGGTGGGCTCGCCTTGGGAGTTTACACCGGCGAGCAGCGCACGCGCGCGTGCGATGTTGTCGGCGCACGCGCCTCTGGCGAACAGGCCGTAGTGGCGGATGCGATTGAGGCCTTTTGGCAGCACGTGGATGAGGAAGCGGCGGATGAACTCGTCGATGGCGAGCGTCATCTGCTTGTATCGATCGCGGCCCTCGCTGCGGTAGTCCTTCCACTTGAAGGTGACGCCGTGCTGGTCGCAGGCGATCAGGCGGCTGTTGGCGATGGCGACGCGGTGGGTGTAGCGCGACAGATAGGCCAGCACCGCCTCGGGTCCGCCGAACGGGCGCTTTGCATAGACGACCCACTCCGCCTTGCGCAGCGGCGCGAGATAAGCCGCGAAGGATTGCGCATCGGCGAGATGGGTATGATCGCCGAAGAAGCTGAGGCAGCCGGCCGCGTGCGCAGCGATGAGCTTCTCCAGGAACAGGCGCCGGAACAGGCGGGAGAGCACGCGTACGGGAAGGAAGAAGCCGGGCCGGCAGGACACCCAGCGCCGGCCGTCGGGCGCGATGCCGCCGCCGGGCACGATCATGTGCACGTGGGGGTGATGGGTCATGGCCGAGCCCCAGGTGTGCAGCACCGAGGTGATGCCGATTCTGGCGCCCAGATGCTTCGGATCGGCGGCGATCGTCAACATGGTCTTGGCCGAGGCCTTGAACAAGAGATCGTAGAGCACGGCCTTGTTTTGGTAGGCGATGTCGGCGATGGCCGCAGGCAGCGTGAACACCAGGTGATAGTACGGCACCGGCAGCAGCTCGGCCTCGCGGTCGGCGAGCCAGTCCTTAGCCGCGGCACCCTGGCACTTCGGGCAATGCCGGTTGCGGCAGGAGTTGTGGGCGATGGTGGTATAGGCGCAGTCCTGACAGCGCGCGACATGGCCGCCGAGCTCCGCGGTGCGGCAGCGCTCGATCGCCGACATCACCTTCAGTTGGTCCAGGCTGACATGGCCGGCACGGGCTTGACGCCATGCTACGCCATGGCTGCGGAAGATATCCGCAACCTCCAGAGCCGGGCGCGGCACGCGCGCCGCGTCAGCCGGGCGGCCGGATCTGCTTGAGCTTGAGTGCGATGCGCTCCAGCGGGCTCATGACCTCGCTGATCGTCTTGGTAGCGACGCGGGTATAGAGCGCCGTGGTGTCGAGTTTGGCGTGACCAAGCAACACCTGGATCACGCGGACATCGATGTTCTGCTCGAGCAGGTGGGTGGCAAAGCTGTGCCGCAAGGTATGGAGCGAGACGCGTTTGCTGATCTCGGCCATTTGGGCCGCGGCATGGCAGGCGCGATTGAGCTGGCGCGGGGAATGTCAGATATTTTGTGTAAGAGACTTCTGTGAAGGGTGAATTGCAGTCGTTTGTTTTATCAGCCGGACATTGGTGTCGATCCCATGGTGGCTAACAGTGGCCGGGCAGCAAGCTCTGTCAA
>NZ_JBVAPG010000239.1:0-9077 GCF_055413685.1 Bradyrhizobium sp. LeoA1Lang
CATGCCTATCCTTATCGCCATCCTTACAACTATCTTTTGACATGGTGAACTCGTGACGAAACAATCCACGAGATCTTCCTAGCCGACCAGATCAGCCCTCAGTGCGTGGTCGCCGGATGACGCTCACCAATGAAGCCGACCGCCGCCGAGATCGAGAACGGCATGCCGCGAAGCCAGAGCGCGGCGATGCCGCCGGTGAGCGCGAGCGGCACGGCGCTGAACACCACCAGCGCATCGCGCGCCGATCCGGTGGCCGCCAGCAGCAGCAGGAGGATCAATGCAAAGCACGCCGGCACGACGATGCCGAGCCTCTGCTGCGCCGCTGCCAGGTTCTCGAACTGTCCGCCCCAATTCATCCAGTAGCCGGGCGGCAGCTTGACCTGCTGACCGACCTTGGCCTGGGCTTCCGCGACGACCGAGCCGAGGTCGCGGCCGCGGACGTTGGCGGTGATGACGATGCGGCGCTTGCCGTTCTCGCGGCTGATCTGGTTCGGCCCCTCGGTGAAGGAGAATCGCGCCAATCGGTTGAGCGGCAGGCTCTGGACAGTTGCATTGGGCGTTGCCTTCGGCAGCGCCACGGGAAGGTTGCCGAGCGCCTCGAGGTCGGATCGCAAGCCTTCCGGCAACCTTACGACGATGTCGAACCGGCGGTCGCCCTCGAACACGACGCCGGCGTCCTGGCCGCCGACGGCGGCGCCGATCACATCCTGCACCGCCGCCGCGCTCAGACCGCGGCGGGCGATCGCGGCACGGTCGACCTTGATGTCAAGGACGGGAAGGCCGCCGGCCTGTTCCACCTTCACATCGGTCGCCCCCTGCACCGAGCGCAGGATCGAGGCCACTTCGTTGGCCGCTTTCAGCAACGGCTCGAACTCGTCGCCAAACACCTTGACGGCGATGTCGCCGCGAACGCCGGCCAGCAATTCGTTGAAGCGCATCTGGATCGGCTGGGTGAACTCGTAGACGTTTCCGGGAACGCGATTGACCGATTTCGCGATCTGCTCGACCAGTTCCTCCTTCGTCATCGAAGGATCCGGCCATTGATCGCGCGGCTTGAGCATGATGAAGGTGTCGGACGCGTTCGGCGGCATCGGGTCGCTCGCGACCTCGGCCGTGCCGGTCTTGGAGAAGACGAAGGCGACCTGCGGCAGACGGCTGACGGCGTTCTCGACCGCAAGCTGCATCGCCTGCGATTGCGACAGCGCGGTGCTGGGAATCCGCAGCGCATGCATGGCGATATTCTTCTCGTCCAGCGACGGGATGAACTCCTGCCCGAGGCGCGCGAAGCCCGCCAGTGCGATAGCAAACAGCACGGCTGCCGTTGCGATGACGGGCAGCGGAGCTGCGATCGCATAGCGCAACAGCGGCCGGTACAGGCGCTTCAAGGCAGCAACCAGCTTGCTTTCATGCTCCTGGACGCGTCCGGTGACGGCAATGGCGATCGCGGCGGGAACGAGCGTCAGCGACAGGACGAATGCCGATGCCAGAGCCAGGATCACGGTCACGGCCATCGGGGTGAACATCTTACCTTCGATGCCGGTGAAGGTGAGGAGCGGCACGTAAACCAGGAGGATGATGGCCTGCCCGTAGAGGCTCGGGCGGATCATCTCGACCGCGGAGGCGCGCACCGTGGCCAGCCGCTCGTCGCGGGAGAGGGGACGCCCGAGGTCGCGCTGCCGCTCCGCCAGATGGCGCAGGCTGTTCTCGGTGATGATGACGGCGCCATCGACGATCAGGCCGAAATCGAGTGCGCCCAGGCTCATCAGATTGGCGCTGATGCGGCCCTGCCACATGCCGATCGTGGTCATCAGCATCGCCACGGGGATCACCAGCGCGGTGATCAGCGCGGCGCGAAAATTGCCCAGCAGGACAAACAGCACCGCGATGACCAACAGCGCACCCTCGCTCAGATTGGTCGCAACCGTCCTGACGGTGGCATCGACTAGTTGAGTGCGGTCGAGCACGGTCTTGACCTCGACACCGGGCGGCAACGTCGGCGCGATCTCGCGCAGCCGCGCGTCGACCGCCGACGACACAGTGCGGCTATTGGCGCCGATGAGCATCAGCGCCGTGCCGACCACCACCTCGTGGCCGTTCTCGCTGGCGCTGCCGGTGCGGCTCTCGCCGCCGATCGCAACGGTGGCGATATCGCGGATCCGCACCGGAACGCCGCCGCGCGTGGTGACGACGATGGCGCCGAGCTCCTCCATGTTCTCGATGCGACCACCGGAGCGCACGACAAAACCCTCGCCGTTCTTTTCAATGTAGCGCGCGCCGCGGCTGACATTGTTGGTCTCGATCGCGTTTGCAACATCGGCAAAGGTCAAGCCGAGCGCGATCAGCTTCGCCGCATCCGGATGAACCTGGTACTGCTTGAGGTAGCCGCCGATCGTATCGACGCCGGCAACGCCGGGAACGGTCTTGATCTGCGGTCGGATGATCCAGTCCTGTACCGTGCGCAGATAGGCGTTCTTCTCGATGTCGCCTTTGAGCCGTGCCCCGTCGCTGGTGACAAAGCTGCCGTCGCGCTGCAGGCCCGGCGCGCCGTCGGCTTCGACCGGTTTGTCGGCGAAGCGAACGGTCCACATGTAGATCTCGCCGAGCCCGGTCGAGACCGGACCGATCCGCGGCTCGATGCCTTGCGGCAGGCGCGCGCGGACCTCGGCGAGGCGTTCGGTAACCTGCTGGCGCGCAAAGTAGATGTCGGTGCCTTCGCTGAAGACCGCGGTCACCTGTGAAAAGCCGTTGCGCGACAGCGAGCGTGTGCTCTCGAGGCCAGGCGCGCCGGCGAGCGCCGTCTCCACGGGAAAGGTGACCTGCTTCTCGATTTCGAGCGGCGACAGCGCGTGGGCCGCGGTGTTGATTTGTACCTGCTTGTTGGTGATGTCGGGCACCGCGTCGATCGATACCCTCGTCAACGCAAAGCCGCCGAGCGCCATGACGACGGCGCAGAGCGCGACGACGACCCAGCGACGATGAATGGAGAAGCCGATGATCCCCTCAATCATGGCCATGCTCCGCTTCGGCCTTTTCCAGCTCGGCCTTGAGCGTGAATGTGTTGGCGACCGCGATCGTCTCTCCGGGCGAAAGGCCGCTCACGATCTCGACGTCGTCATCATCCTCGCGACCGGTACGCACCTGCCGCGCCTCAAACCCTTCGGCGTTACGCACGAATATCGTGGCGTTGCCCTTGACGGTCTGAAGCGCTTTCTTCGAGACGATCACCTTGGAGGGCTCACCGCCGAGCGGCACTTCGGCGGTGACGAAAGTGCCGGGCCTCCATCGGTGATCACGGTTCGGCAGCGTTGCGATCACGCGGGCGTTGCGGGTCTCGCGATCGAGCAGGGGGCTGACAAAGATCACCCGCGCGACCGCTTCGTCGTCGCTGCCGATGGCGCGGATCGTGACCAGTCCGCCCTCGCGCACGGCGGCGATGTCTTCCGGGGAGACCGCGAGATCGACCCAGATATCGTCGAGATTGACAATGACGAACAGCTCACTTTCCTGGCCCTCGCGGCCGATCAGCCCACCGAGGTCGACGCGCCGCTCCGAGACGCGGCCCGAGATCGGCGCACGCAAATATTGTTCGCGCAGGCTTTCCGGCGGCTGGTTCGGGAGGTCGACGATCTCCTTTTCTGAGAGCCCCAGCGCGAATAGCTTTTGCCTGGCGCCGTCGAGCTTGATCCGTGCGTCATTGGCGGTGAGCTGGATCCGCAGGAATTCGTTTTCTGACATGGCCCGGCTTTCGGCCAAGCTCTTTTGCCTGTTGTAGAGCGTCTGCTGCAGATCGTTGGTCAGCCGCGCGGCGAGGTATTCGCTCTTGGCGTCCGCCACGTCCCGGCTTTCGATGACGGCGACGATCTCACCTTTTTCGACACTGTCGCCGAGGCGCTTGCGCAGTTCGGCGACCGTCGCCAGCACGCGCACGGAGACGCGGCCGACGTGGTCGGCGTCGGGGATAAGCGAGCCCGGTGCCAGGAAGTGGCGTTTGAGCGTACCGCCCGCAACCGGCGCCAGCCTGATGCCGGCATTCCTGATCTGCTCCTCGCTCAGCGCGATGTGCTCGGTGCCGTGATCCTCGCTTTCGGCCTTTGCAGTTCCGGTCGTCGCCGTTTCCTGCTGCGCTGGCGGCCAATGCGACCAGGCCGCGATACCAAGGCCGCCACCGACGATGATGCCGGCAACGAAAAGAAGAATCCGTCTCATATATGCCTTCCCCACCGCGCACGGGTCCAGGCCCGGCGCTGCTGCCATAGCGACGCGTTCAATCAAGGCCCGCTGCCGGGAGGCAGCGCAGCCGGATCGGTCATGCCGATCGGATCAGGCGCGGGGTGGCTTGAGGGGACAGAGCGGTTCGGCCGCTTCGGGGGCGCGCATGGCGAGAAAGCGATAGGCGTGCGCAGCGTATTCGATCGTGACCGACGTGTCCTGCGGTGCCACGGTCGATACGTGGGTCAGGCAGTGGTCGCCGTGGGGCAATGCTGGATGGACGGGAGCCTTGTCGGTGGCATCACCGGCGAGTTGCGCGATCGACAGCGCCGGTATTGCATCGTCGCTGTCGAAGCCGAGACCGTGAAAGAAGGACAGCACGAGCGCCAACGAGATCAGTCCCGCAAGCAGGCTACGCCATCGGCGTGACGGGGCCTTGCGGGTCGAACAATCCGGTGCGGCGAAGCGAGAGTCCATGCCGCTAGTTAGCGTTACCCCAGCGCCGATTCAAGGCAGGAGATTTCTGAATGCTATAACGTTACCCTTTCGCCAGCAGCCCGCTTGTGCCTCGTAACGCCGAATATGACGGCGCGACGACGGCGTCGCGCAGTTTCGGGCGATTGTGTCAATGCCTCCGGTCGCTGCGGCGGATCGCCTCGCTTATGGCCGGGCAGGCCGGGATGAAGTAGAACGTCCCTAAACAGCCGGCTTCGCGGAGGTGAGGGAAATGCTCGCACGAATCGTGGTCGCAACTCTTCTCATGATCTCCAGCGCGTTCGCGCAGGAGCGCTCAATCACGGTGGCATCGACGACATCGACCGAGCAGTCCGGACTGTTCGGTTTCCTGTTGCCGCGCTTTACGGCGGCGACGGGGATCGGTGTCAACGTGGTCGCGGTCGGCACCGGCCAGGCGCTCGACATCGGACGGCGGGGCGATGCCGACGTGGTGTTCGTGCATGATCGCCCGGCGGAGGAGAAGTTCATGGCCGAAGGATTTGGCGTCAAACGCCAGGACGTGATGTACAACGATTTCGTGGTGATCGGCCCGAAGGCGGATCCGGCGCACATCGCTGATGGCAACGACGTCACGGAAGCGCTGAAGAAGATCGCCGCCGCGAAGGCGACCTTCGTCTCGCGCGGCGACCGCTCCGGCACGCACCAGGCCGAATTGCGGCTCTGGAAGGAGGCCGGCATCGACATCGCGACGGCGAAGGGATCCTGGTATCGCGAGATCGGGCAGGGGATGGGGCCCGCACTCAACATGGCCGCATCCGACAACGCCTATGTGCTCTCGGATCGCGGCACCTGGCTGTCGTTCAAGAATCGCGGCGATCTCGCAATCCTGACCGAGGGCGATCGGCGGCTGTTCAACCAATATGGCGTGATGCTGGTCAATCCGGCCAAACACCCGACCGTGAAAGCCAAAGATGGGCAGGCCTTCGTCGACTGGTTGATCTCCGCCGAGGGGCAGAAGGTGATCGCCGACTACAAGGTCGGCGGCGAGCAGCTATTTTTCCCCAACGCGTCCGACTAGCAGGAACGCGACCGTGCTCACGGTTACGCTGAGGCCGAGCAGGATCAGGCCAAGCCCGAGCGCCAGTGGCAACTCGCCCTTGCTGGTTTCTAGCGCGATCGCGGTCGTCATGGTCCGGGTGTAGCCGCGGATATTGCCGCCGACGATGATGATGGCGCCGACTTCGGCGATGGCGCGGCCGAAGGCGGCAAGAAACGCCGTCAACAACGAGCCGCGGCCGAGCGATGACAACACCGCCATGCTGCGCAGGCGCGACATGCCATCGGTGCGCATGAGGTCGGCATATTCCGCCCACAGTAGCGAGACCGGACGGTGCACAAGTGCGACCACGATCGGCGTGGCGAGGATCGTCTGCGCGACAATCATCGCGCTCGGCGTGAACAGCAGTCCGGCAAAGCCGAGCGGACCGGAACGCGACAGCAGGAGGTAAAGGGCCAGTCCAACCACCACCGGCGGCAGGCCGAGCATGGCGTTCGCCAGCACGATCGTGGCCTGCCTGCCCTGAAACCGGCTGATCGCGAGCAGGACGCCGAGGGGCGCGCCGATCAGCAGCGCGAGCAGGCTCGCCGTCAGGCTGACGCGCAACGATAGCAGGACGATGCCGATCAGCTCAGCGTCAAGGCTGGCGATCAGCGAGAGCGCCGTCGCCACCGATTGCGTGAAATCATTCATCCTGCTGCGCGCTTGGCCGCCCCGGTGAGATCGCTCGAATGAAGATTGCCGGCTGGCACCATCCAGCAAACACCTAAATCTCTCATAAACTGCGTAACGTCCAATACCGCACAAGCAATGTTGCGCGGGCGAAATCTGGTAACGCTCAGAAACAAAGTTCCATGTTAACCGGCTGATAACTCATTTTCCTAACGCCCTCTTGGGTTGTGTCCCCTACAACAAGCGCTTGTAGGGGCAGGGAAATGTCAGACAGCTCGGCCAAGAGCGATATCTTGCAGAGCCGGTGGTGGCCGAAATGGGCCGCCGTGGCGCCACTGCGATTGAGCGCAATCCAGTGGCTCGTGCTGTGCGCGGCAGCACTCGTGGCCGCGATCGGGCTCGGCACCGGGTACCTGGCGCTGCAATTCCGGGAGCGCGCACTCGATCTTGCCGAACGCGAACTCTCCAACACGGCGCTGCTGCTGTCCCGCCATTTCGATCAGCAGCTCTCCGATCTCCAGCATGTGCACGATGATGTCGTCGCCAACATGCGGGCGGACGGGGTCGATACGGCCGATCAGTTCGAAAAGATGATGTCACTGCTGAGCGCGCACGAAATGCTGCGCACCAGGCTTGCGGCGCTGCCGCATGTTGGTGGTCTCAATCTGTTCAATGCCGAGGGATGGCTGATCAATTCCTCCGAGATGTGGCCGGTGCCCGACCTGAACGTCAGGGATCGGCGATATTTCAGGGAGTTTACCTCCGGCAAGCCGACACCGGATGTCATCGTCGAGCCCGCGGTGAGCCGCGTCACGGGCAAATGGACGACGCTGTTCGCCCGCAAGATTGTCGACGGCAATGGCGCTATCATCGGCTTTTCCAGCCGGGGCGTCGAGCCCAGCCAGTTCGAGGATTTCGTCGCCTCTCTGGCGCTGAATGGCGACACAATCATCTCAATGATCCATCGCGACGGCACGGTGATCGCCCGCTACCCCAAGGATGAAGGGGCGGTCGGCAAGAGCGTAGCCGGTCTCCCGTCATTCCAGAAGGCGCTGACGCTTGACGGGAACATCTCGGGCCGCTTCAGCACTGAAGATGCCGAAGACAAGATCGGGGCGGTTCGACCGCTCACTCATTTTCCGATCCTGATCGTTGCCACGACCAAGACCTCGACCGCGCTCGCCGACTGGCGGGCGCAGACGAAACTGCAGTTCAGCGCTGCGATCCTGGCGATCATCGTCGTCATCGTCACGATCTTCCCGATCGTGAGACAACTGCAGCAACAGCATGAGGCCGCGCGCCAGAAGCTGTCGGAGAAGAGCTTTCATCTCGACACCGCCATCAACAACATGACCCAGGGGCTGTTGCTGTTCGATGCGTCGGGCCGGCTCGTGATCTGCAACCAGCGCTATCTCGATATGCTCGGCGTATCGCCTGACGTCGCCAGGCCCGGATGCCACCTGCGCGACCTCGTGCTGCACCGTCAGTCGATCGGATCCTTTATCGGCGATGTCGACGAATATTGCGCGCACTTCATCGGACCGAACAGCAGCGAGATCGGCGAACGCCACTTCTCGACGCAAGACGGACGAATTATCCGAATGATCTTCAAACATTCGCCGGACGGGGGCTGGGCCACGACGTTCGAGGATGTGACCGAGCGGCGCCGGGTCGAGGCGAAGATCGAACATCTCGCCCATTACGATCCGCTGACCAGTCTGCCGAACCGGACGCTGTTCCAGCGCCACGCCGAAGGCTTGCTGCTCGAAACAGCCGATGTGCAGTTCGCGATCCTCTATATCGATATCGACGAGTTCAAGCGCATCAACGATTCGCTCGGCCATTTGATCGGCGATGAATTCCTCAAAGGTGTCGCCGAACTGTTGCGGCAGTCGATCGGACCGGAGGATTTCATCGCTCGTCTCGGCGGGGACGAGTTCGCCATCGTTCAGCGCGGCGTTACGGCCGATATCGATGTCAGCGCGCTTGTTGAACGGATCTATCAGGCGCTGCGGACGCCGTTCGATTGCCATGGCCATCACTTGTCCGGCGACGCTAGCATCGGCATCGCGGTCGCGCCGCGGGATGGTACCGATCTGCTCGGCTTGTTGAAGCGCGCGGACCTTGCGATGTACGCCGCCAAGGCTGCCGGTCGCCGCACCCACCGTTTCTTCGAGCCGGAGATGGAGAAGGAGGCCAAGCTCCGCCGCGAGCTAGAAGCCGATATGCGCACTGCGCTGGTCGAAGGCGGGTTCGAAATCCACTATCAGCCGCTGGTCGATCTGCGCAGCGACGAGGTCACCGGCTGCGAGGCGCTGGTGCGCTGGCGGCATCCGGTGCGCGGCATGGTGTCGCCGGCCGAGTTCATTCCGGTCGCCGAGGAGACGGGCCTGATCGAGGAGATCGGGCAGTGGGTGCTGCGGACCGCCTGCACTGAGGCTGCCACCTGGCCCGCTCATGTGCGGGTGGCGGTCAACGTGTCGCCGATTCAGTTCAAGTCGGAAGCGTTGTCGCTGAAGGTCGCGGCGGCGTTGGCCGAGAGCGGGCTCGATCCGCGCCGCCTAGGCTGTGTGGACTCTTGGGATTCTCAAATCAGACGGAACGTGATTCAAGGCTTTCTTTTAGGAGGAAGCCTTGGGGGTTCTGGATCGGCTCGTTCTGAACGACACGCAATGGGACCGTA